>DAOQNB010000719.1:0-3882 GCA_035335845.1 Acidobacteriota bacterium
CCGGAGTTGCGAGCGAATCAGTTTGGTTTGTGATAGTCGGTTCATTCAAATGAGCACAGATTGAACGTGGGGGGACGTCTCAGATTTTGACGCTCGGCAAGAAAGGGCTTGTGATAGACTGAGGACTCTGTTTCTATCGAAAACCTGCGCTGTGCTCAAGCCCAGACTCCGCTGCCGACTTCATTTTCGGCCAATTTGCCGGAGGAAGTTCGATTTTTCGGTAGGATATCTTCAATTCAGGCGACAAGGTGGCACCGTTCATTGAACAGGTGTTCAAAACCGGTCCGGACAATGCTGGAGGGTTTATGCGCTATGGTTGGTTTCTTTTCAGCCTGGTTTTGCTGCCATTGAGTCTTCTCGTGCTTCTGGTTCAACCTCTATCAGCATTTCAGCCATCGGTGAAAAACACGATTCTTGCCGGAACGGTTACATTTGAAAGTAAATTTGGCGACCGTCCGGCGGCAGATTATCTCATCTCATTCCAAAAGACTGATTGTGAATCCTGTATGTATTCTGCTCGAACAAATGCACAGGGAAAATTTCGGGTTGAGGTCCCGCCTGGAAGTTATCAGATTGTTGCCCAGGAACGAGCCCCCACTGGCGAAATGAAAGATTTGATACCACCAGGGCAGCTCCAGGTCATTGAAGTAAATGGGTTTCAGGTAAATTGTGATATTCGATTGACGATGCCGCCTGTCCTGCAAGAAATTCTGAAGTGTGTGCAGGAGCAGCAGAAAGCGGAGATTCAACAGATTGAACCAGCCGCTACCTCAATTTCTTTGGCGGTTCTTGGATATAGCTCCCACCTGGACCGGATTGTCCTTGAAATTACAAATCAATCAGCCAGAACATTTTTCTATGATGCCTATTCTCCAGAAACGCCAATTTACAAATATCAGTCGAACCGTGGCGGGTACTGGCGAACGAGTGTCCTGGCGTTTTGCGACACAGGGTTGGGAACGGCTGGGTTGAAAGGGAACTCAAGCCAAAAAATTTATTTGAGCCCATATGAGTTTCCAAACGGAGGAAATGTAAAACTCAGGATTTGTATTACTGGATGGTTTTCAGAAAAACCCTATGACATCTGGACACAGCCATTTAAGGTCAAAAACCTTCCTGGTTATCATCATGAGTGACTTGACGAAAATAGCCGATTGATTGTTGTTCCGAATCCTGAACCCTGATCAAGGAATCACCACCCAGGTTGTCCCGGTTTCCAGGTCAAAACAATTCATTCGCTTGAGTGGTGGCGCATACAGATGGATTGAAACCGCTGGTGTCTGGTCTGAAATATTCACAACGCGGTGGATATCCTCGGAACTCGATATCATGACATTGCCAGGAATGAGTTGGGTCCGGCGAGTTTCTTCAAGCGTAGATGAATTTAGATGAGTTCGTTGAAAATCAATACATTGCAGACTACCAGAATAAATTTTATCGACTGTAAATGAACCATCATGGTCGTGAATCAGTGTGCCCTGGCCGGGTTCCCAGCACATAATCAGGAGTTCAAATGCTTCATTTCGAAAAAACAGGTTTCGAGTGTACTTTTGTCTGGAAAACGTAACGTGAAGCTCAACTTCCGGGTCAAAACGTTGAACTTGTTGGAACAGCGCTGCAATCACGTCGGGTGTTCGTTCGTTCTGGTCAAGCCGGGTCAGGCGATTGACAAAGTCAGTGATGGTCAAGACATCGGTTTGTACATCAACAGAAACGGTTGAAGACATAGGTCTACCCTCAAAGGTTCAGGTTGTGGCTGAATCGAGTTCAAAACAGCGTGCGTGAAGTTGGAAGTATCCCTGATTGCCAGCGAGGTACGTGGATGTGTATTGTGGAAAACAAGGATTTTGATGGCTGACTGCTTATGGGCGGCCAATATAATACAATTCCTATCGGTTTACTAGGAAAACTTTCTATGAAACTCACCACCCGCAGTGAATATGCTTTGCTGGCTTTGATTTACCTGGGCCGGAATCAAACCGACGGCCCGATTGCATCGGCGCGGATTGCCGAAGCCCAGAAAATCCCACTCAAATACCTCGAACAGATTATGTCGGCGATGCAGCGCTCCGGGTATGTTTCCAGCATCAAGGGCCAGCACGGCGGATACCGACTCGCCCGAAATCCCAGTGAAATTTCACTGGCCCAGGTGATTCGGCTCTTTGATGGGGCGCTGGCCCCAACGGAATCGGTCAGCAAATATTTTTACAAGGCGACGCCGCTCGAAAAAGAACAGAAGATGATTGACGTGCTGCGCGAAGTACGCGACTTCATCGCTCACAAACTGGAAACCACGACACTGGCTGATTTACTATGACCTGAATTCAGGCTGTGAAATGGCTGGGTTCACCTGGTAAAAGCTGAACTCTGCCCTGGACAATCACGTTAACCTGGATGTCACGTTAACCAATTTCACACACTCATTTCACACCTGTATATATAAAAGGAGGGGCATATGGCACAGCGAGATCCTGGAACGGCTGGTTTATTGAGCTTT
This sequence comes from Acidobacteriota bacterium, assembly GCA_035335845.1. Lineage (GTDB taxonomy): Bacteria > Acidobacteriota > Blastocatellia > Chloracidobacteriales > Chloracidobacteriaceae > JACQXX01. The sequence goes on from DAOQNB010000719.1 coordinate 2,498, forward strand.
TTGATTCCTGGTGTCGGAGAAATTTACAACGGTTGTTTTTTCCGGGGAATTATCTGGTTGATCATTACACCTGGATTCTGGGTTGGCACGGGCGGTATGCTTGGCTGGGTTTGTCACTTGATTTCAGCCTATACCGCATATGATTATGCCAAAACTCATCCTCATCGTTGATTTGACCAGTTCAACGTCTTTTCCACGCCGCACGCCGTAGCTTCGGCATCAGAAGCTACGGCGTGCGGTTTTTGGTTGAACCAGTAAATTCCCTCACAACTCACCCCAAAAGAATTCCCCACTGAGCAATTTTTCCATTGGTGTGTCTGGTTGGATAAGAATATCTAAAACATTGATAAAAAAGTACATTCCTATAGTCTTTCCCTGATGACTGATTTGGGCACGGACTTTGCACAGAGCCTGAGTGACACGATGGAAGCTTGTGATTCCATCAATCCAGAGTGGAATGTGAATCCCCCCGTTTGCCGCGTTCCTCATTCCAGCCAAGTTTCGGAATGCCGTTATGTTCAAACCTGTTCTTTCGCTTACGGTTCTTTTAGGAATGATCGCCTCAATGGTTCCTGCCTTTGCCCAGTCTCCCCGGTCATCAACCGATTCACACTCTGACCCAGTCATTTCAGTCACTGAAGCATCCTCCAAAGCGCCTGCTGCCAGCCAGCCGGGCGCTGAAAACGAGGCCACGGGTCATCCTCCCTCATCAGATGATCGAGCGACTGCGGTTCGCGACCCGCTGGCACGACTACTGATGACCAAAGGACTTTTAACCCTCACCGAAGCGCAGTCGGTCTCGGCTTCAGACAGTAGTCCGGTCCAGCGCGAGCAACTGACCAGGTTGCTGTTGAACAAAGGTATTCTTTCAAAAGCGGAATATGACACGCTGTTGAGACCGCTTCCGGTTCAAACTGCAACCCAGGGGCCGCTGACAGCCAGCAACAATTCGCACGCGGCTGTTTCGGGAGGCGTCTTGAAAACCACAACGCCACTGATCCTTCCGGCTATCGCTCCGATTCGAGTCTTGCAAACTGAACCGTCAAAACGGGAAGGACTCATTCCGGATGTCCGGATTGGATCGAGTATTCGACTTAAATTTTTTGGATTCTTTAAAACCAGTGCCATTTACGATAGCTCTGACCCAACCGGGAGTGATTTTCCGTTGCCAGGGTTTCTCAGTGACAGTGGACCGACCGGGTCCCCGAGTTTTCATATCAAAGCCCGGAGTTTACGGATTGGGGCCAATTTTGAATGGCTTGACCCGTCACCTAAAACCACGATTACCGGGAAACTCGAACTTGATTTCGAAGGCAATTTTGCCCGGGCCAGCAACCGCAATATTGGTTCGATTCGATCCAATGCGCCAACACTCAGGCTGGCTT
>DAOQNB010000720.1:0-3872 GCA_035335845.1 Acidobacteriota bacterium
CGGAACCCGGAACCCGGAACCCGGAACCCGGAACCCGGAACCCGGCTTTTCCTCACTTCCACTCGCCCTGAATCACAAACGGTGCCCAGAAAAACGGCGCATGCCATTTTTCACTCTGCCAGAGTTCGAGTTGGGCGGCTCGCAGGGCAGCGGCTGGCGACATTCCTTCCCGGAAAATCTTCTGGTAAAAGCGTGTCATCAGATCAGCAGTGGCTTTGTCGCTCACGCTCCAGAGACTGACCACAACACGTTTGGCACCGGCATACATAAATCCACGTGTCAGCCCAACCACACCTTCACCCTTGATTTCTTTCCCCAGACCAGTTTGACAGGCTGACAAAACCACCATTTCAGCCGGAAGCTGGAGATTGTAAATATCGAGTGCCCGCAAAAAACCGTCCTGAGGCTCGCCTTTTTCATTCACCATTGAGAGCAGCAGGGCGGAAAACTCAGGGTGTTCGGCGTCAAGCCAGCCGTGGGTGGCAAAGTGAATATAGCGATAAGAACTCAACCGACCTTCTGAAATCAGTTGGCGATTGACCGAGAAGTCAAGCACTTTGAGATTTTGGGTTTCGCCTGCCAGGTTCAGAACCTGGTTGGCTTCGTCACGGGTGAAAAACAGGCGTGGAATCTGGAGGCTATTCTTTGACTCTGAGGCCGGTGCGTCTTCACTGCGTCCAAGCAATCGGGTGGCAACATACTGGCTGGCGCTGTCAGTGGCTGATTCAGGTTGATCTTCATTTTGTTTTGGTTGTGGGGTGGCAGCAGGTTCAATCGCATGTACCCGGTCATCATCCGTGCCGCCAAAAACTGGATCGGCCAGGATCGCAAGCTGGTTTTGCGCAGGTGGCCGATTCGCCGTTTCACGCCGCAACACGGCCAGAGTCGAGGCTGAAGGCAGGGTCACAATTTCGTGGTGAACAATCAGTGGTTCGGTATATCGGGTTCCGGGTCTGGTTTGGTTGAAAGTTGGGCCGGGAAGACAAAGAGTACTAAATGGAATGTATTGCAGGGCTCCATCAGGAATGATCACCAGCCGTTTGGTTCCGAGTTCCTGGGCTGCGGGACCGAGGATCATCTGACTGAGCTGGGCAGCCACCTGAAAAAACTGCTCGTCAGCCTGGCGGATACGCACTTTTCGTTGATCCGTAACCTTCTGCAGATTCCGAGAAGCCTCTGACTTTGAGTTCTGAGTGGAGGCTGGAGCTGGCTCTGTTTTGGTCCGTTCAAGGAGCAATTCACGCACCTGCCGGGCCTTTTTTTCAATCACATCACGTGGCGGCAAGGTAAAGGTTTTGACACCTGTCGGGGTGACAACCCACAGGTAACTGGTTGTGCTACACAGGGCATATTCAAGCAATGCGGTGTCGCTGTCTACGACCTGGGTTTGAATTTCCTGAGCCGTGAGTGGTTGAGGCTGGGTAAGGGCAGCGTAGTGCGGGCTTTGGGTACGAATCTGGTTTTGAATTTCCCGGTATTCGGTTTTTAACCCGTCAATTTCTTTTTGGAGCGTGGCCTGTTCCTCTCCGGGCACATTTCCACTGAGCAGTTCGGTCAGGCGCTCCAGCTTTGATGCCAGTCGGACTTTTACATCCTGTTCTCTGGCAAGCAATTCCGGGGCGATGCCTTCGCGGATGTTGGCCTGACTTTCTGTCAGGAGTTCAAGCAGGCTGCGGGCGCGGGCCTGTTCGTTTGTTTGCAGCGCGGCCAGGTGATGGCCAGCCGCCGGTGATTTTTTGTGAAGCCGCATCAGCAATTCGATTTTCAGTTCAAAGAAATCCTGCACTGTCGCAAAAAATGAGGATCGCAATTCATCACCCTGGACGTTTTGGCGAATTGCTTCAGCGACTTCAATGGCTTTTTCAACTCGTTCGAGAGCTTCTTGATAGCGCCCCTGAGCACTCAGGGTGCGGGCGAGGGCAAAGTAGGTAGATGCCTGGCATCGTGGATCCTGAACCTTTTGAAAGATGGTCAGTGCCTGGGTGAGATATTCCAGAGCTTTGGGCCAGTGATCAAGGTTGTGATAGCCAATTCCCAGCCGATAAAGCGAATATCCGATATTGCGCGGCAGGCCAGTCGCCAGATCCAGTTTGTGACATCGGTGATAGTACTCAAGTGACTTGCGATAGTTGCCGGTGTCGGAATAGATGGCCCCAAGATTTTCCAGGGCGGCGGCTTCGGTAAATGTATCGTCTACTTTTTTAAGCAGGACCAGTGCCTGCTGGAGAGTCTGAAGTCCTTTTTTGTAGTCCTTGAGGGTTGTATAGGCGACCCCAAGGTTGACCAGAATGCGATTTTCGATCAGATACGCTTTCGTCTCGCGAGCTAAAGTCAGTGCTTGCTGGTGGAGTTCAAGGCTTTTTTGGTACTGGCCGAGGCTGTAGTAGGTTAACCCAAGTTCATTGAGGGCAGAGGTTTCCCCAAATCGGTCACCCGCAACCTGCCGCAGCTTGAGGGTCTGCTGGGCAAAGCTCAATGCCTTTTGGTATTGCCCCAGCGCCCGAAAGATCCCCGATAGCGCCTGCGCCGCCTGACTTTCACCCAGCGGATCGTTGATTTCGCGAGCCAGTCGGAGCGCCGCTTCAATTGATTCAATGGCTTTTGGTGTTTCACCAAGCTGGTACAGAGACTGGCCAATATTGAGCAATCCGGTATTTTCGTTGAACTTATCGTGAAGCTCGCGCCAGACGGGTTGGGCCGTGGTAAAGGCTTCGAGCGCTTTGCGGGTTTCGCCTAAATCGCCATACACCACGCCGAGATTGGTTTTGGTCAAGGCTTCAACCGATGGATTCTGAATTCCTTTCAAACGGTCAGCAGCTTGATTAAGGATTTCCAGGGCTTTGAGGTGATTGCCCTGAGTGTTGTGGGTCAACCCGATATAGTTGAGTGTTCGGGCTTCTTCAATCCGGTTATCCAGAGCCTTCCAAAGAGCGGCCAGTTCATAAGCAAGCTTTAGCCCCTGTTCTTTATTGCCCAGGGTATCGGTTGCAAGAACTTTGAACATCAACGTTTGGGCTTCGAGAGATTTGTCGCCACTGGTCTGAAACGCCCGTTGTGCCAGATCATATTGAACCAGTGCCTGTTCAAATGATTCTTTGGTGCTTTGTTGATACAACTGCATGCCCTGACCAAACGCCAGCTCACCATCCATCCGTGCCTGATCCAGACTGGTGGCTTTGCGCACTGGTTCAGCGTGGATGGTGTATTGTCCAGGTTCCGCGGCTGGGTCAGCGGGCCGGACTTCAAGTCGGTGGAGACCGCTGGTTGCCGCAACCAGAAAAATTCGTTCTGGTCCCTGCCTTCCGTCTGGACTATCAAGAAAATAGACCTGTTTGCTGGCAGGATCAAAAACCGTGACCAGAACGTCAATTCCTTGTTGCTCGACCACTGCCTGCCAGTATTGCCCGGCTTCGAGAACCACCTGATAGGTGTGGACTTGGCCGCCTTTAAGATCACGAACCTGTGGTTTGGATAAATCCTGGGAGAATTCAGATGATGGTTGATCGGATTGAGTCGGTGAACTGATTGAAGCGGTTGGTACCTGACAGGTTGAGGTGAGGAAGTGAGCGGTGCTTCCCAGGATGGTTGGTGGGGTGAGAAGCACCACAAGGAATCCAAGGTACATTTTGACCAGGCGGGGGCATATCAGGCGAAGTCGCATACAGAACTCTCCGGAAAATCATTCAAGTTTGAGTTCGCCACGCAAGAAGGCGCGAACTTTTTTCATGTCTTCCCATACTTCGCGTTTTTTTTCAGGAGTTCGGAGCAAATAAGCCGGATGAAATGTGATCATCAGTGGCGTTCCCCGATAATCATAGAAATTGCCGCGAATTTCACTGATGCGTCCAATTCGGGAATCTCCGAGCAGTGTG
>DAOQNB010000721.1:0-3869 GCA_035335845.1 Acidobacteriota bacterium
TCGGGCTGAAGAAGTCGGGCTGAAGAAGTCGGGCTGAAGAAGTCGGGCTGAAGAAAATGAGGAATTTAACCCAACTTCTTCAGCCCCGAGCTTGCGAGTCTTCAGCCCCAAGCCCTGAGCCCGTTTTCTTCAGCCCGGTTTTTTAGCGGATCTTGCTCGGACTGCGGAACTGACCAGGGTTGGTGCCCAGGCCGTTTGGCGTACCGACCAAAACCCAGGTTGTTCCGGCCAGGAGCCGGCCCTCAATTCGGTTATTGGTGGTATCGCTGACGACGAGGGAATCTCCTCCAGCCAGCGTTCCAACCGTAAAGGAACTGATTGTCACACCTTCCGGTGCCCGCACTTTTCCAAGTGTGGTTCCAGAAGTTGCCAGAGCCGTTGCGGTTCCAGGATTCCCGTTGGCAAACCGGACGACGCGGTTGTTTCCAGTGTCGGCCACATAGAGATTGCCGGCTGCATCAACCGCCACGCCTTGCGGCGCCCGAACAGCATTTAATCCCGATCCAAAACCTGCCACCAGGGTGCCAGTATTGGCAGTGGTTTTCGTGTTGGCGCTGGTGATTTTCATGACCCGATTGTTGCCCGTGTCGGCAATAAACAGGGTGAAGCTGGTATCAATCGCCAGCCCATTTGGGGTGCGAACGCGACCTGTGGTTGTTCCACTGTTGGCCAGAATCACACCACTGCCTGGTGTTCCATTGTTGAAGCGCAGGACCCGATTGTTTCCGGCATCCGCCACATAGAGGTTCCCAGCCGTATCAAGCGCCAGACCACGAGGGCCGCTCACTTGATTGAGACCCGTTCCACTTGAAGCAAATGTCGCCCAGGTACCGCCACCGTTGGTTGAAAACTGAACCCGATTGTTTCCGGTATCGGCAATATAGATGCGCTGGCCATCAACTGATGCTGTAACGGCTTCCGGAGCGCTGAGCGGCGTGTTGATAACCGTCCAGGTCGTGCCATTAAAGCGTTGAACCCGGTTATTGGTGGTATCAGCCACCAGCAGGAAGTCAGCACCGTTGCCGCAATTTCCAGAGACGGAGATCACTACCTGATCAGAAGCTGGTGCGCAGGGCGGGCTATTGACCAGCCATTGCAAGGTGTAGGTTCCGGCCCCAGCCGCCGGGGTAAACGTGGCATTGGCGGCATTCACATTGCTGAATTGAGCCGTTGAGGTTGATGGTCCGGTGACCACTGACCAGGTGCCAGTACCACTGGCCGGTGCGGCTGCCGCCAGAGTGACTGATCCGGTGATGCAGGTTGACTGGTCGCCACCCGCCGAAGCCGTGGCTGAGTTGTAAGCCAGTGTCACCGTATCGGTTGATGGTGGACATCCGGCACTGGTGATTGACCATTGCAGGGTATATACCCCAGCTCCACCCGCCGGTGTGAACGTCGAGGTTGGTGAACCGGTGTTGCTAAACTGTGCGGCTGAAGTACTTGGACCGCTCACCACTGACCACAGGCCAGTTCCGACACTCGGCGTATTGGCTGCCAGCGTTGCCTGGGTCGGCAAACATAACGTTTGTGGGGTTCCCGCATCCGCCGTGGTTGGTGGATTGGCACAAACTGTTCCAATCGTGAGACAGCCGCCGCCGGTTGCCTGCTGGCCATCTGGATTGGTGACTGTAATGGTTCGGGCGCCGGCTGTGGCGCCACCTGAAACGGAGATATTCAGGGTCAACTGGGTCGGGCTATTGAAGGTGACGCTGTTGACCGTAACTCCGCCACCGTTGACTGTGGCCTGAATCCGATTGGCAAACCCGGTACCCGGATCGAAAAAGCCGGACCCACTGCTTGATGTTCCACTGACAATCAAATTGACGTTTGAGGTGCCTGGCGCCACCGTGGTGGTTGATCCACAGGTTGGTGTGGCTGGCGGTGGGGCATTTAAGCGGGTTAACCTGACCGCCCAGGTGTTGGCTGGGGAATCAGCATATTCCTGGACTGTCCACAATGTCATGTCATCATTGGGGTCAACGCTCGTGTGTGAGTAATCTCCCCATCGGTTGCGGGATCCGTCGCTCCGCTGATATGACGCCAGCCCGTTTTGAATGATAGTTTGACTCTGCATCGTGCCAGTCGCATCGGTGCGCAGGCGACCATTGGTGGCCGCACCAACAAAAGTATTTGCGGCAGAAAAGCTATAGGCAATCGCCGCATGGCCCTGGCCAGACATGGCAACTGCTGGAAAATAAAAGCTTCGGGGATTGCTGGCTGCTGAATCAAAAACCGTGCCTGATTGCAGCAGTGTCGGAGTTCCCGTGAGGTTTCCAATTTGATACCACCGGGCGCCGTTTCGTCCGCCTGAAGTGCTGGCGACCCCGCTACTGTTGACCTGGATGTTATGCGCCGTCCACAAACTGGTAACACCGCTGATTTGGTCACGGTGAATGCGAGCTTCGTTGAGCCGGTCATCAACTGTGTTGATGGCGATTGAACTTCCTTGCGCTGGGGCAAGGATTGGGCTGGCCGTAGTTGGAACGGTGAGATTGATGTCGGCTGATAAGGTTGGTGTTCCACCAGGGTTTGAAACCCGGCGAAACACAAGCCGACCTGCGGTGGTGTTGCTGATGCCGAGAAAGTAGCCTTCAGTCGCGGCTGGATCAGTGTTGTCAACACCTTGTGGTGTATAGGGGCCTTCACCGGTTCCCCCTGGCACCAGGTTTCGAAAGGCTGAAACCACAATTGGACCCGCCCCGGTGATCGAACTCTTGCGAACCACAAACCCGGTTGATCCAATATAAGAAAAGGTAAACAGGTTGACGCCGATATAGAGTGCATTGGCATCAACCCCCATGGTTGGGAAGTCGGCAAACGCCCCGTTGTCACCGGCTGGCGAGACCGTGTTGTGCTGGAAGAAGAAAAACGTAAAGCTCGCAGCACTGGAAATGGTCGGACCGCTGCTGACCGCGATCAAAATGCGGTTGTTTGAACTGGCCGTGTTAAAAACCATCACAAACCAGCGTTGGGTGAGACGATCATATCGAACACGAGGGTCACCGGTTCCAGCCCCATTCCGAACCGAATTAAAAAATGAGTCGGAGGAGGAATCGAGATTCCCATCCGCCAGGCCGTTGGATTTAGCAATGGTTCTAATCCGGCCATTGATGCACAGCAGGTACTGGGTTGGACCCACATCACCTTGAGTATCTGGCGGAATAAAGCCACTGTCGTTGATCGTCGCAATGCGGGTGTTCACACCCAGGGTCTGGGGGGCATTTGGGGTGACACTGAGTTTGGTTGTGTCAGTTTCTGTCCCCAGATCAGATGGTGGCCACGAGGCCACCGGAGGTGAATCCGGGTTGTCGAGCAAATGTTCACGGTCAGCTTCGGCGTCAGTTCCAGGAGGAACGACAGTTCTGACATTGTTCATGTCAACCTTCGGAGATCGCCGTTCGCGCTCCATGATTTCATCAACCGTTTCAGTAATTCCCATCTCACCTGCCCACGGTTGACCAATGATTTCGCCATTGGGGCCGTATCGGTTGGGGTCTTCCTGTACTTTTTTTGCTTTCGGTGCGGTTGCTTTGGTGGCCGGAGTTGGGGATGCCTTGGTTGGCGCGCCCGCTGGTGCCGGTCTGGCAGGGCCGGTTTGGCGCTGACTGCTCAGATGGGCGGAAAATGGAATCAAAAAACTACCGCAGCCAAAGACCAAAAGGATGGCGGCGGCGAGCCTGGTGGATCGTTTCATAAGGGGAATTTCTCCAAATAGGTAAGTCCATTCCTCATCAGCATTGATCGAGATCGTTCAGGTGGGAGTGAATCATCTGATCAAATTCTGAAAGCTGTGAGGTACTTGTTTTTATAGATAACCGGCAGAAAACCCCGCGATTGATCGCGGGGATGAATGCCGTCCGAATTTTTGC
>DAOQNB010000722.1:0-3866 GCA_035335845.1 Acidobacteriota bacterium
GTCGAAATCCCCCCCATCTCGCCAGACCCGAGCGGTTTTTTTGAATTCTTCCTGGTCCAGTCTGAAATCTGGTGCAATGACCGTGAACTCCAGGTCTGGCTCAACCTTCTGGATGACAATGTTAATTTTCTGGATGAGCCGGAAATGTTTCGCGAATACGTTGAAACTGGCGAATTTGATGGTCCGGAAACGACCCGGTGTCGCTTCCGACGGCGAGTGCGTGGGATGATTCGTTTTGTTGAGCTGCTTTCAGATTTGATTGAATCATGTCCGACGCCAGTCCAATCGAGCATTGGCTCAGCCTATGTGTACTGGCTGGCCAAATTTTTTGGGTATGGCTACAAAAGCGCCGGGTTGAAATACGAACAGCGTGGAATTGACTGGTTTGAAGCCTATCAGAACTGCTTTGTGCTCAAGGAAGATCCCTGTGATGAAACCCGAATCATCTTGTGCGGGTTTGAAAAAACGGTGTATGGCGATGGAAACTGCTTTGCCACGGAAGACTGGCTGGTCAATGCCCATTCGCTTCATGACTTGTGGGAAAAAGTTTCCGTCGAGCGGGTCGTCAACAATTAGCGACAGGAAATAACTCAGACTGGGTTTGTTCTCTCAAAAGGCCTTTGAAAATTCAGATGAAGGCCCAGGATTATCGTGCCGAGCCAGGGAAGAAAGTGCCGGAAGAGGCCACATCGGTTTTCAAACCGCCTCTGGATTCCAAAATTTTAAGGTGTCTTCTTCGGCGGTACCAGATGCGTACTTGACTTCAGCCGTGTTAGGCTGTAAGTACATTGACCACCTGCAGTTTGCTTCGGTCACGCCCTAATCGAAGCCAACGCTTGGGCTCACTCCAACTCCGACTCATTTCTTCATACTTCAATTTCCTGTGAACCATTGCTGGCTGGACTGCCCGGCTGGGGTTCCACCAACCACTTTTTCCTCCAATTTGACTTATGAAACACCTCAGCGGACTTGATGCCACGTTCCTCTATCTTGAAACTCCGGAAACCCCGATGCACGTCGGAAGCATGCATTTATATGACCTGCCCGAAGGGTTTGACGGTGATTTCTATGAAGAAGTGAAAAAACACGTCTCCAGGCGCATGCACCTGGCGCCGGTGTTTCATCGCAAACTGGCGTTGATGCCGTTTGAACTGGCCAACCCCGTCTGGGTCGAAGATGATGACGTGGACCTGGACTACCATATCCGGCGGATTATGCTCCCCAAACCGGGGACCATCGAACAACTCGAAGCCTATGTGGGCCGACTCCACTCCAGTCTGCTCGACCGAAGCCGCCCGCTCTGGGAATTTTATGTGATTGAGGGACTGCAGTCAGGTCAGGTCGGTTTTTATTCCAAGGTTCATCACGCGGCCATTGACGGTCAGGCCGGGGTTGCCTTCGCCAGTGCCGTGCTCGATATCTCTCCGATCCCCCGCGAAGTCAAACAACCAGTTCGGCGGCGTGGAGTTCAGTATCAGCTTGGCGTGGCCGAACTCATCCAGGCCGCGCTGACCAATGTCGTGGCCCAGTATGCCAAACTGATCTGGTATCTTCCAAAAACAGCCAAAACCCTGGGCAGCGCATTGATTCCAGAGAAAGATGCGTCAGGGAGGCGTCGTTTTTCCTGGCCAAAGAACCTTTCACTTGGCCCTCGAACGCTTTTTAATGTTTCAATTACCAATCAGCGCACCTTTGGGTCAGTTTCAATTCCGCTTGATGAAGCCAAACAAATTGCCAAAGCCGTCAATGTCACAATCAATGATGTGGTTTTAGGCTTGTGCAGTGGTGCCATGCGGCGCTATTTGGAAGAAAGCGGATATGATGGAGTCCCCAAAAAGCCGATGGTGGCGGCTGTTCCCGTGTCGCTTCGGGAAGCTGGAAACACTGAGCAAAATACACAGGCAACGATGATGCTGTGTAGCCTGGCTTCGCATATTAAAGACCCCATCGAACGGCTCAAGGCCATTAAATCTTCAACCAGCGCGGCCAAAGAATCGATCAACAACTTCAAAGCGGTGATTCCGACCGATTTTCCGTCCTTTGGTGCCCCCTGGCTGATGAGCGGACTGGCTTCGCTCTATGGTCGGTCGAAAATTGCTGACAATTTGCCTCCGATTGCCAACGTCGCGATTTCAAATGTGCCGGGTCCGCCGGTACCGCTGTACCTGGCAGGTGCCAGAATGCGAACCTACTACCCGGTTTCAATCATCATGCACGGCATGGCGCTCAATATCACGGTGGAAAGTTATCAGGGTTCGCTTGATTTCGGTCTCACCGCCTGTCGCCGTGCGATTCCAGACGTTAAAGATCTGGCGAATTATATCGCTGACGCCCATCAGGAACTCAAAACCAAAGTGACAGCCTATCTGGCTGAGATTGCCGCCAAAGAAGAAGCCCGTGCCCTTGCCCCAGCAACGGATGAACCAGAAGACGTCACACCTGACCGCCCACGACGCGGAAGACGACCCAAAGCCGTCAACATCGAAATCACCACCCCGAGAACAGTCCCCATCGAAGTCGAGGAGGTGAAAGCCGAAGCAAAACCCAGGCGTGGTCGCCGCCCAAAAGCAATTCCAGCCGAGGTCATCGCGACTGAAGCTCAACCAGCATCCGTTACCAGCATCCGAACCCGCAGACAACGCCGCACAAGTTGAATGAGGAATTGAGAATGAAGAATGAAGAATGAAGAATTGAGAATTGAGAATTGATCGAGAGCCTGGCCATCAGGATTGAATACTTTCGAAAAAGCATCAGGTACCGGGGACGAATCAAATTCTTCACTCTCAATTCTTCATTCCTCATTCTCAATTCTTCATTCTTCATTCTCAATTCTTCATTCCTCATAAGGACTTGATCGTGTATGGCAAACAAGACAGGCTCATCCGAACCAGACGTCCATGGACCAGCAAACAGTACTTCACGGCGAAAATATGCGTACAAACCACCCTCACCACTCCTGACTGCTTTAGAAATCCGCGCCTCGTGGGAACTTGGCGCCTGGTTGATGTCACTGCCGCTTCTCAAGAGCGCGCCTAAAGGTGACGGTCACCCGGTGCTGGTCTTTCCCGGCCTTGCTGCCAGTGATTTTTCGACCATCCCGTTACGTCAGTTTTTGAAAGGAATCGGATACACACCGTATCCCTGGAATTTTGGCCGCAATCTTGGCCCTCGGCCCGGCGTTCTGCGCGGCTGTGCCGAACACGTGAAAGAATTGCGCGAAAAACACGGCCAGAATGTCAGTTTGATTGGCTGGAGCCTGGGCGGCCTGTATGCGCGTGAAGTGGCCAAGATTGCCCCTGAAGTCACCCGGTGTGTCATCACGCTCGGAACGCCGTTTACCGGTCATCCGAAAGCCAACCACGCGTGGCGGTTTTTTGAATTCGCCAGCGGGTTAAAAGTCGGAGACCCAAAACTGCACGAGCCGCTCAGACATTCCCCGCCGGTTCCGACGACTTCGATCTATAGCCGCTCAGACGGGGTCGTTTCCTGGAAATGCTCCCTCGAAACAGAGTCTCCCATCACTGAAAATATCGAAGTCATCGCCAGTCATCTCGGGATGGGGGTCAATCCAGCGACGCTGTTTGCCATTGCTGACCGGCTCTCTCAACCGGAAGGACAATGGAAAAAGTTTGAACGGTACGGCATTCGCAAATTGTTCTACCCTGAACCGCGATACTACCGACACTAACGGCAGCCAGGGCGCAAGGAGCGAGTCGTCAATATTAGTGAAATTTGTGAACGCGTTCACAACCAGTTAAAAAGTAGAAAACAAATGCTTTAAGTGGTCCTGGCCGGTTTTTTCACTTTTGTTTTAAGTACCTTGTCAAAAGTTTCCTGAGATATTGAATTTTGGAAGTGTTTGATTT
>DAOQNB010000723.1:0-3865 GCA_035335845.1 Acidobacteriota bacterium
TGAGGGTCAGGTTCAACGGGAAAATTCCCATCGCATTGTTTAAGACGCTGCCATACACAAACACCAGAAACCAGATTATGAACCCGGCGAGAATTGCTGTTTTCGGCCCGGCTCCAAAGCGTGGACGAATCGCTGCATAGAGCAGCACCGCCACAATGCCGACCAGAAATACCAGGATGACGGCTTTGGCGATAAAGTCTCCGCTGGGTGGCGGAAGGTTGAGTTTGCGGTTCGATTCTTCAATGTCTTTGGCAAAGATCACCGCATTCAGGACAAATTCACCACAGTTCATTATAAATCCAGCAGCCAGTCCGCCAAGGATCACTCGAATCCAGTTAATTGAAGCCATGTTCGTTTTCCTCCGATGAAATGATTGATCATTTCATTGACGAACCGGCTTTCTGAAAATCGACCGCACCGAAAATTTTTGTCGAAAATTTTTCACCACCAAACCGGGCGCGGTACGCCAGGCCGTAAACCGGGCACAGTACGCAAAGCCGTGCAGTGCCCACTACTCCGTCTGCCACAACTTCACCGTGCTATCCTGACTGCCAGTCGCCAAAATTTTTCCATCTGGGGAAAACACAACCGCGTTGACCCAGCTTGAATGCCCTTTCAAAGTTGCCAGTTGTTGCCCGGTTTGAAGATCCCACAATTTCGTGGTTCCATCCTGGCTTCCAGTCACAATTCGGTTTCCATCGGGCGAAAAAAGAACGGAACTGATGTTGGTTCGATGACCGCGTAACGTCAGTGTTTCCCGACGGGTAGCCAGATCCCAGACTCGAACGGTTCGATCCCGGCTGCCTGAAACCAGCAACTGGTTATCACGTGAAAAGGCAACTGACACGACCGGACCGGTGTGTCCGTCAAGCAAAGCAAGTTCACTCCCCCGGAGCATATCCCAGAGTCGAATCGTCTGGTCATCGCTCCCAGTCGCCAACCGTTTCCCATCTGGTGAAAAGGCAATGGAGTTGATGTCGTTGGTGTGGCCTTTGAGTTCAAAGAGTCGCTGACCAGTATCCACGTCATACACAATCACCACATTTCCGCCACCGCCAACCGCCAGCATCTGCCCATCTGGGGAGAAAGCCACCGCCCAGACTGGAATCCGATGGTCTTTAAAGAGCGGAACTTCCTGAAGCGTCGCCAAATCCCAAACTTTGAGCGTGTTGATATCAGATGCACGTTGAGGTTTGCTCTGGGTGATAAAACGGTGGCCGTCACCCGTTGCCGTGGCCAAAAAACGATTATCTGGTGAAATAGCCACGGCCCAGACTGGATGGGTAAACCCGTGCAAGGCGGCAATTTCCCGCCGCGAAAGCACATCCCAGAGGAAAACCGTGCCGGGTTCTTCGGTCACAATCTGACGCCCAGTCGGAAATTGATATCCGGTGCCAGCCGCCAGGATTTTTCCATCGCCTGAAAATGCCAGTGATGTGACTCGTCCAGGTTCCTTTTTGAGTGTGGTCCAATCTTGCTCGGTATCAACATCCCACAACTTCACAGTGTGATCTTCGCTCCCCGTCGCCAACCGTTTGCCGTCAGGTGAAAAGGCGACGGCCCAGACCCGATCCAGGTGTTCTTTTAAAGTGCTGATCGCCTGCTGGGTTTCGACATTCCAAATTTTGGCGGTGTTATCCCAGCTTCCAGTGGCCACACGGGTTCCATCCGGAGAAAAAACCACGGAATGCACCAGACTGGTGTGACCTTTCAAGGTGGCGAATTCTTCGCGTTTTTCAATGTTCCAGAGCTTGACGGTACTGTCCATGCTCGCGGTGGCCAGCAACTTTCCATCGGGTGAAAAGGCCAGTGACCGCACCCAGTCAGTATGCCCACGCAAGCTGGCAAGTTCTTGATGAGTTTGCACATCCCACAACTTCACGGTTGTATCTTTACTTCCAGTGGCCAGCGTTTTTCCATCAGGTGAAAATGCCACCGGATTGATTCCTTCAAGATGACCAGTCAACGTCACAAGTTCCTGCCAGGTGTCGGTGTTCCACAACTTCACTGTTTTATCATCGCTGCCGGTGGCCAGTAATTTTCCGTCGGGCGAAAACACGGCTGAATTGACGTCATCGGTATGCCGGGTTAACGAGTGAACCAGCTTCTGGCTGCGGATGTCCCACAACCTGACAATTCCATCTTCTCCGGCTGTGGCTAAAGTCTGGTTATCCGGAGAGAAAGCAACCGAGTACACCCAGCCGACGTGTCCGGTGAGCGTGGCGACTTCTTGACCATTTGTCGCATTCCACAGCTTGACGGTGCTATCCGCGTTCCCGGTGGCAATCCATTTACCATCCGGAGAAAAAGCCACGGCATAGACCAGTGATTTGTGATGGAGGGTCATCAGGTTGGTGTGGCAGAGCCGCCACAGGTAATACCACTCAAATCCACGAAAGTCTTCCTGCCCCGGCTTTGGGTGATAGGCTTCAAGGAGTTCGAGAACCTGAGCCACGTTGGCATCTTCCCACGCCTGTTGCGCCAGATTCATCTGGGCGGCATAGAGCAGTCGCCGTTTGCTGAGTTCCTGTTGCTCAGCCCGGTCGCGCTGTTTAATCGCGGCCACCAGCAGGGCCGCCATAATCGCCAGAATCACCACTGCAATCAGCGTCGTGCGGATCATCCCTCGCCGATAGGCCACCCGTTGCCGGCGAATTTCAGCATCCGGCATATGCGAGGTAACCCATTCCTGATCAAACACATGGGCATAAATTCGATTGCGAACGACAATCAGCCCATCCCGAATCTGCACAATCCCGGCCAGCCGCAAAATATTAATCAACGGGTTGGTATCATCATCCCGGACCGCCTGCCGTGAACAAATGCGGGCATAAAAGTCGAGCAACCCGCCAAGATCGGCTTCACTTCGTAAAATCCGCTCGCGGACAAAAAGCAGGTTGTCATCGTGTTCGCGAGCCCGTGAGCTTAAAAACAGTTCTTCACAAAACCGGTCAATCGCAGGCGCATCCTGAATCTGCTGGTTTTCAGCCACAGCCTGACAAAACCGTTGGGTCAGGTACGGATGCCCGTTAGTCCAGTGCAAAATCCGGTTGAGCAGGGTCAAGCCCAGTTGCTCGTCACGTCCTAGCCCACGGACCAGTGCGGCAGCTTCGGCTTCAGTAAAGTCGGTGAGTTCGATACGGCGGCCAATATTAAACGGGGTGGTGCGGGTATCGCGAATGAGGTCGGAAGGTGTGGCAACACCTAACAGACAAAAGGTGAGACGGGTCAGTTCAGGGTCTTCGGTTCGGCGGTTAAAAAATTCACGCAGGGCGGCAAAGAACTCATCGGTCGAAAACGGGAGGCTGCGGACAGCATCAATTTCATCAATAAAAATCACAACCTGGCGGCGGATTTTCTCCAGGACGACTTCCCGAATTGCCCGCATCCAGCGCTGGAGTGGTCCCAGTCGTTCGTGATCAAGCCAGAATTCTTCGAGTTCGTCTTCCAGATCAAGTTGCTGCCCGACACGGGTGAGCAATCCGTCATACCATTGCTCAGTGGTCAGGTTTTGCCCCAGGGCGGTTAAATCAAGGACGGCAACGGCCACACCTTCTTCGCGAAGCCGCACAGCAGTCCGCACCATCAGCGAGGACTTGCCCATCTGTCGCGATGTCAAGACATAGCAGAACTTCCCTTCGCTCAACCCCGCGAGCAGGTCAATATCCGCCTGACGTGGCACATAGCATGGTGCGTCCCGCCGTAGCGTTCCGCCTGTGACGTAAAAACTGCTCATAAAAACTTAGGGTTCAGGGTTCAGGGTTAAAAGACGAAAAGGACGAAAAGGACGAAAAGGACGAAAAGGACAAAGATTTCGAAAACCCGGAACCCGGAACCCGGAACCCGGAACCCGGAACCCGGAACC
>DAOQNB010000724.1:0-3863 GCA_035335845.1 Acidobacteriota bacterium
TGGTTCAAAGGGTTCAGTCCCAAGTTTTGCAGCCAGATTTGACCCAGCTCCGTACAAAAGTGGGTAAATCGTACGCTGGGTTTTTGTAATTTCGATGCCACGCTGGTAGGCGGCTTGTGCTTCCTGCAGATTCCCAGCTTCGGTTTCCGCATAGGCCAAATAAGCCAATGCAAATACCTCATTTGGGTATTTCGCCGTAACTGCTCGCCACACAGACAGATCATTTTCCCATACTGAAATCGTCCGGAACGTACTGATTGCCAGCACCAGGATCACACTGCTTACCACCGGAAGGGCTACTTTTCGTGGGAGCCGGGTTAACCCCAAAGCCAAAGGAAAGAGCAAACTGAGTAAAACCAGCGACAGCACCCGGTCAATGGCAATATTTGAAATTCCAGCAAAACTGGCCCAGGGGAGTAAAAACACGAGCAACCAGGTTGAAGCAAAAAAGATCTCACGCCGTCCTTTACGCAGACTCGAACTGGCTTCAGCCAGAATCAATGCCAGAATCCCCAGCCCCAAAATTGAAAACCACCTTGACATGGCTGGATCTGGTTCAACTGGTACCAAATTCACTGGCCACACCAGATGCCATAACGTCAGCACAAAGCGGTCAATCCGTTCGCAAACGGCCACAATATCAATCAATGGAGGTTTTCCAACCTGCGCAATTTGTATTTTCAGGGTTATTCCAAATAAAAAACCGCCAAGTGCTAAAAATGGAATATACCGGGGTAAAACGCGCCACGAATTTAGCCGGCGTTCATATATATCCAGTGCGATAATCACCAGCCCCAAACCGGCCCATTGAATCTTGGTCAGCAGCGCCAATCCAAACAGGATCAAACTGCCGCCATACCAAACCCAGCGTGGCCACTGGTACATTGTGACTATCGGCTGAAGTGTTTCTAGGTCAACCACTGCCCGGCGATACATCCAGAGGGAAGCCATTCCAAACACAATGGCGAGCACATCTTTCCGACCCGCTAACCAGACAACGCTTTCGATCTGTGCTGGATGGAGGGCGAAACAGAGCGCAATCGCCCACGCCGTAAACTGGCTGGCGGTCACTTCATAAAAGAAAAGGAAAACCAGTGTCACCCCAAACCAGAACAATAAAAAATTGGTCCCCCGGTAGCCGGCAGGGTCAGTTCCCCACAGAACCCAATCCAGGGCAAACGAGAGTCGGGGGATCGGGGCATATCCGAGTTGCTGAACCGAGGTAAAGATATAGGACAAATGTGCCCAATCGAGAAATCGGATGGCACGATCCTCTAAAATCATATCTGCCGCCTTAAAATTTAAGACGGCATAATTTCGGGATTTCCCATATCCCCCAAGCGTAATCAGTCCAAACACAACTGCAGCCATCCACACTGGATGAACTTGATTGAACCAGAGAGCCCACGGTGAGGCAGCCGGCGTCGGGGCAGACCTGGCGGAAAGCTCAGCACCAGGAAGCGGGGCTGTGGTTGAGGAAATTGACGCGGTTGGAAAGGTGGTGATTGGATCAGATGAAGCCATTTTAAATTACTATAACCAGAACAAATTCTGAATTTTGCGGGGATGAAGTTGATGCTGAAATGATACCACTCCGGAGCACAGTGACCAGTCATTTACCATGAGAATCCTGTGGTTTCTCAGGTTTTTCAAATCGCCTGCGCCCCGGCATCTCCTGACGACTGGTCAGGAGTCCAGAGTTTTCTCTTCTGCTGGATTAATAACTGTCACCTGATTGTTTCCAATCGAAAGATCGGTCAGTGTCTGGTTATTGCCAGAAGTACCAAATTTTGAAATCGTTTGATTGTCGGCACCACGTCCAGCGTCGGGGAGGGTGTTAATCCCTGTGCCGCCACTGATTCCATCCAGGGTCTGATGAAATCCGGTTTCCGGTGGTTGAGACACCACCAGGGGCGGGCACTGACGGATCGCTGGAATTAAGGCGTGCTTCATTGCCTGGGCTGTTGGATAGCGCTCAGACCGCTCTTTAGCCAGTATCTTTTGCAGCACTTGATCAAGGTGTTGTGTTTGGAGTGAATCACCTGGTAGATGAAACTGGTCAAACATCAGCGACGCCAGATATTCGTTCATCGTGCGTTTACGAAATGGCAACTGCCCGGTCAACGCCTCAATCACCATCACACCTGCGGTAAATAAATCAGTTCGTTCGTCAACTTCCTCACCTGAAAATTGTTCGGGTGACATATACCCCATGGTTCCCATAACAGTCCCAGCTTCAGTAATGCTACTGACTTCTGTCCCATCAGTTGGCTTTATCTTCGCTAACCCAAAATCAAGGATTTTCAAAACCTTCTGGCCGTTGGCCTGCTCAATAAGCAGGATATTTTCAGGCTTTAGATCCCGGTGAACAATCCCAGATTCGTGCGCTGCCTGAATACCGCTCAAGATTTGCTCAAACCAGTTGGCTGCCGTTTCCGAATCCAGAACGCCTCCCAATCGGCGGGTTGCTTCACGCAGGGAAATACCTGTAATGAGTTCCATCACCAAAAAAGCACCGTCCGTGCTGGTTCGACCATAATCGTAGACGGCAATCACATTGGGATGGTTTAACATCGCCACTGCACGGGCTTCCCGCTCAAATCGTCGGAGGGCTGCCGGGTTCCCAAACATACTGCTCAAAATGATTTTAATGGCGACGCGTCGGTTCAGCCGTAAATCAGTGGCTTCATACACGGCCCCCATGCCACCCTTTCCAAGCAATTGCTCCAACCGGTATTTTCGCTCAATCACGCGCTCGACCGGCAACGACAACGTTAGTTCGGTCTTATCTTTCGAGCAATATTCATCGGTACTGTCATAACAAATGCCACAGGTGGGACATTCTTTGACAATATTGATGTTTTGTTCTTCCAGACGTTCCAGCACCTGCTTGCGCAGCGTTTGTTCCCGGCCAACCCGCTCCTTTAACCGGGTATTTTCATACACCACGGCCATTTGTTCAGCAATCACCAGTAACAATTTTTGATCGGTTGGGGTGTAGGGTTCTTCTGATTTCTTTTCTCCAAGTAACAACAACCCAATTAAACGGTGATCCGTCCCGCACATGGGGATCATTAAATTGACGCCAAGTTCTTCAAGCCACTCCCGTTCGTGAGGAGGGAGCGGTTTTTTGAGCGTAAATGGCGCTTCCAGGATTTGCGGCTCCAGCTCTATGGTTCTCAATAACTGAAAATTGTCTGGGATTGAAAGCTGCTGAGGAAGCCGATGGGTCGAATACACCAGCGTTTGAGCCTGCAGATGCTGTTCTTTCTCAAAGACATACATTGATTTCGGGTGCAGCGCCGCCTCGACTTCCTTATTCACCAGTTTTGAAATCTCAGAAAATGAATTCAAGGTCTTCATTTCCTGAATCAGCCGCAACATGATCTGTTCCTGGTTGTACTCTTCACGGAAAAATCTCCGATCAATCCATTTGGTTACCTGCTGGCGAAAAATTAAACCCGCTCCGGCCAGGATTGAAACTGTCACCAGAAGCCGATTTTGAATCAGGATTTCCCTCACCGTACGGTTGGGGTTGACCAGGATTGTGACGACCAGAGCAATCAAGGGGAGTGAAATCAATGCCCGTAAGGCGTTTTTTGCCAGCAGGTACTGTACCCCGCGGCGGATCACCACCTGGATGTTAAATACCCGGTGTTTAATGATTGTATACCCAAGCCCAACCGGAATCATGATCGGGGCCAGTTCCGAAATCAACAACATGCCAGTACTGACCATCCCGGTAAACACTTCCAGGACAATATTTAACAGAAATGGCGCCACCCCGGCAGCCGTGCTATAGACAACGAGCTTGATTCGCCGTCGCTGGTCCCCTTCAGGAACCAGTCGGTAATTCCGAACCA
>DAOQNB010000725.1:0-3858 GCA_035335845.1 Acidobacteriota bacterium
TTTTCAGCCCACCCGGCTTCATTCAATTTCTGAGCTGATTGCAGCCGGGTGGGCTGAAAAAGTAAGCCTGGTGGGTGTTGACCTGGTGGATGGATTTTTCCCCAAGCCGGAATCCTTTTATTTTCTGGAGCTGGTTCCGGCTTCGCTCACAAACTGGCATCCGGCTCAACCATTTGATCTGATTACCTGTGTGCATGGATTGCACTATATTGGGGATAAACTGGATGTTGTGAGCCGGATGGCATCGTGGTTGACCACGGACGGGATGTTTCTGGCCAACCTTGATCTCAACAATATCAAGCTGGACCAGCCACGGTTATCAAATCGGTACCTGATCTCATTGCTCACAAACAAGGGATTGCACTATGATGCCCGGCGAAAAATCCTGACCTGTACTGGCCAAAAACATATCAGTTTTGAACTGATATTTCTCGGAGCTGATGATCAGGCCGGGCCAAACTACACCAGGCAGCCGGCGGTCAATTCCTGGTACCGGTCAATATAGTTTCTTTTGAGGTTGGCAAACGAAGAAAAGCCAGCTCAGGTGGGTGCCGTCAAGCGCTTCATCCGCCTGGGTTATGTAATGGATTTGCTGATTTCTTCACTCCAGACGAACCCGAAGCCTGTCAGCCAGCCTGACGGTGATTTCCGGTTGGTTCAGGCCTGTCTGAAGTGCCTTGTTTTCAATCAGTTTTTTTCTTTTTGAGGTGTCAATGTTTACACGATCTCGTTTCCGTTCCTTCTTCATTGCCGGAGTTGTAGGCTCCTGCTTGATTGGTATGAAGGTTTCAAGTCACAGTTTTGAAAATCCAAATCAACTCTCCGCTGCTGAATCTAGATATCGGGTTCCGGCAGTCACGGCTCCGGCGCCTTCCAGCCGAAAAGCGACGATTCTGGTTACGACGACCAGTGATACCGGGCCTGGATCACTGCGCAATGCCATTGAGACGGCGGGTGGGAACAACACGATTGCGTTCAATATTCCAGGGTTTAGCAATGGACCCTTTGTGATTAAGCTCAATTCAGCTCTGCCACCGCTGCCGATTGGAACTGTGATTGATGGCTCAACCCAGGCCGAAAATGCCGGGACTGACCCGAACCCAAATGGACCGGACATTTTTCTCGATGCCACCAGTTCCGGGATTGCCACGGCGATTACGATTTCTGCCAGTCAGTGTGTTGTCCGGGGAATTGGAATTTTTGGCGCCAGTAACACGGCGATTCTGATTACCGGTTCCTTTGCCACTGGAAATCGGGTTGAAGGCTGTTATATCGGGACAAATAAGGATGCGACCGATCAGGCAACCAGAGGAAACAATATCGGAATTCTTCTGGCCAATAACACAACCAGTAACGTCATTGGCGGGACCACCCCAGCCGCGCGCAATATTATCTCGGGCAATACCAACCATGGAATTGTCCTGGATGGGGCGTTTACCCGATCCAATCAGGTGCTCAACAATGTGATTGGCTTGAACCGGCAATTAACCGAGGCAATTGGCAATGGTACCAGTGGCATCGTGCTCCAAAATGGCGCCTCCAGCAATCAGATTGGCGGAGTGGTGAACTCAGTCGCCGTCGGGAATCACATTGGTGGAAACAATTCGCACGGTATTGTGCTCACTGGGGCCAATACGGGGTTCAATATGGTGCAGGCCAATGTCATCGGCACCAATGCCAGCCGCGCCAGTTTAGGCAATGGTGGGGACGGAGTCCGTCTTGTGAGCGGGGCGCTACGCAATGTGATTGGCGGCGCCGCCGGCAGCACAGCCAATATCATTGCCTTTAGTGGCGGGAGCGGCGTCAAAATTGGTGTTGATAAAGGTGATGTCAACACCCAGCGCAATACCATTTCCCAAAACCAAATTTTCGGAAGTAAAGGCTTGAGAATAGATCTGGGAGATACTGGGGAAACTCAAAATGATGCCGCTGATAGTGATACCGGTCCCAATACGTTGATCAATAAACCAGTGATTACCACTGTCGCCAATGTGGATGGGGAACTGGTGATTCAGGGAACCTATGATGATGCCGAAGCCCAGGGCAATATCGAAGTGTTTGCGAATTTCCCCGAAATCACTGACCCGAAAACCGCGCCGAACCAGCAGTTCCTGGCCGCCAAAGCCGTCGGCTCGACCTTTATGGTGACGGTGCCGCTCCCCACCGGACGGTTTACTGTCTCGGCTACGTTTACTGATAACCTGGGCAACACGTCTGAATTTTCCAACGAAGTTGAATATAAATTTGGCCCACCTGACCTGATCGTCGAAGGGTTAAGCGTGACGCCGGCAGCGACACCGCCCGGCGGTGTGGTTGAAGTCAGCTTTGTTATTGCCAATCAAGGCTTTTTACAGGCCCAGGGCTCAACTGCGCTGGTTGTCTATTCAACCAACACTGTGATTGACACTTCTGATTTCGAATTGATGCCAGTCAACATCCCACCGATCCCCACTCAGGGCAAAACCAATACCATAAAGGTTGAAGTAACTGTACCGGCCCTGCCAATTTCCGGAAATGTCTTTCTCGGGGTGATTGCTGATTCACAACGGGTTGTGACTGAAAGTAATGAAACCAACAATACGGCGTCTGCACCGGTGACGGTAACCCCGATTGAAACACCGAAACTTGATCTCTCGGTGAGCGGCCTCACGGTATCACAGCCCGGAGGCGCCACTGGAACACCCCTTTCAGTTTCGTTTGTCGTCGCCAATAGCGGACCGGCTGTGGCGACTCCAACGACCAGTCAAATGTATTTTTCGACCGATTCGACGATTACTCCGACTGACACTCTGGTCGGCACGCTCAATACACCGGCGATTGAATCATCAGCGTCGGTCACTGTCACCGGAACCGTGACCGTCCCAGAAGCCTTACCCGCCGGCAATTATTTTTTAGGGGTGATGGTGGATGCCAATCGGCAACTGAACGAAACCAGTGAAACCAATAATACGGCGGCAGTACGGTTTACCGTCGGAGGGCTGGCCGACCTCAGTGTGCCTGAGATGACGGTAACCCCAACTCTGGTCTCAGTTGGTGATGAAGTGACCGTTTCGGCTACGTTGCAAAACCAGGGGATGTTGGCGGCCCCGGCCTCTCGATACGTGCTGGTTGTATCGGCTGACGCCACCATTGGCGACGAGGCAGATGCGATAGTGCTGACTCAGGAGGTGGCTTCGATTCCGTCAAATCAGACCGTTCAGGTGAGCGCTCAAGTTCGGATTCCAGCCGTACCAGCCGGTTCAGGAACCCTCTTTCTGGGGCTGGTTGCTGATTCTGAGAATGCAGTTGAGGAATCAAGCGAAACCAACAACACCGCCAGCGCCCAACTTTCGCTCAAAGACACCACGCCCCCAATGGTCAGGATTCTTAAGCCAAATGGTGGAGAGGCCATTGCCGCTGGACGGACCTTTGAGACAATTGAATGGACAGCCAGTGACAATTTAGCTGTGGTATCACAAGAAATCAGGCTTTCAACCAATGGCGGCACTTCGTTTCCAATCGTGATTTTAACCGGGTTGTCATCTGAGGTGCGAAGCCTGGCCTGGGACGTTCCGGCTGATCTCAATACCACCACTGCTCGGATCCAGGTTGTGATTCAAGATGCTGAAGGCAACGAAGGGCAGGGTGTCAGTTTGGCGGACTTCACGGTTGCTCGCCCGCCGGTCATTGTTTCGCCGCCAAAACTCAAAAAAACCGGGAAGCTGGTCTTTCAAGCCACCAATGCCAATATTCTGGCTGGTGCTCAACTGCTGGTCACTGTGGCTGAAAATACGGAAACCTTTGATCTTTCGGTGAGTTCAAAAACCGTACTCGTCAAACCAGGCACCCGGAGTGTCCCTGGGGATCGGCCCTTGAGCC
>DAOQNB010000726.1:0-3857 GCA_035335845.1 Acidobacteriota bacterium
TCGCCAGGGCCGGATTTGGCCACGGCATGGGTGATTTGATCTTGCAGTAAATCTTCATAACATGGGTGCTGTACTCGTCGGAAAACTCCCATTGGGACCGGGAAATCAGGTGGTTCCATATGGGCCAGGAAATAGGCGAGGGTTGGGTTTGGATCTTCTTCGTTGTGAACCAGAATATCCTCGACCGTGATTCCATTTTCCCCAATGGTCACGACCTCCGGGTTGAGCCCGTTGAGTCGAATCCCTTTATTCTTATTTTTCCCAAACAGCATCGGCTTCCCATGTTCCAGGTACAGAATGCTTTCCGGGCGGACATCCTTTTCGGTGAAGCCTTTAAACGCTCCATCATTAAAGATATTGCAATTCTGGTAGATTTCGACGAACGACGTTCCTTTGTGGTAGGCAGCGCGTTCGACAGTGGCTGCCAGATGACGGGTGTCCACATCAACTGATCGGGCGACAAAGGTGGCCCCGGAGGCCAGCGCCACGTTGACCGGATTGATTGGCTGTTCAATTGTACCTTGCGGGCTGGATTTGGTTCGTTTGCCAAACTCAGACGTGGGGGAATATTGCCCCTTGGTCAGTCCATAAATCCGGTTATTGAACAGCATCACATTAAGATCAACATTGCGGCGCATCAAATGGATAAAATGATTGCCGCCAATCGAAAGACCATCCCCATCCCCAGTCACCACCCACACGGAAAGCTTTGGATTGGCCGTTTTGATGCCGGTGGCAATCGTCGGGGCACGTCCGTGAATGCTGTGAAAGCCATAGGTTTCCATATAGTAGGGAAACCGGCTCGAACAGCCAATCCCAGAGACAAACACCAGATTTTCAGGCGGAATATTCAACTTTGGCACCACGGTCTGAACCTGGAACAGGATCGAATAGTCTCCGCAGCCTGGACACCATCTGACTTCCTGGTCCGAGATAAAATCAGCGCGCTTCAGACCTAACGGGTTGGCGACAGCACCCGCAATTTTGGGCAATTCAGTCGGCATAGTTGGTTCTCCGAATTAAAAAAAACTTCCAACCTTCACACAATTGGGTTGGCAGAAAATTCAACTGATTGATAGACGTCAGTCAGGCTTACTTCACAATCAATTGAAGGAAGCGTGAGGGTGTCAGTCAAAAATTCAAGCAGCTCAGGTTCCCAGTTCCCATCGGTCTGTTTCTGAAAGTGAACTACTTTTACTTTGTCTGGTTCGACCACCACATATTCCAAAAGCGATGGAATGGTTTGGGACATGATGAATTTGGCTTTGACGTCATCATTGCGTGCTGTGGGCGAAAGAACTTCGACCAAGACCGTTGGGTTTGTCAGCGCCAGCAGCCCATTGATTGATTCGAATTCAGGTTTGGGGCAGGCGATTGAAACATCCGGGTACAGATATGGGCTTGCGACGAAGACTTTGACCCGCTGGTCACTGCCAAACACCTCGCAGGTTTTTCCCTCGAATTGATTGGATACTCTGCGGATGATATTTCGTGTTACCCGATTATGGTTTGGTTGAGCACCCGACATGGCAAAGATCTGACCATTCACAAATTCAAAGCGCACATCAGACCGGCGTTCAAGTTCGAAATATTCTTCCAGGGTATACCAGCGATTGGGTTCAGCAGACATAACGAGTGAACAGGAGGTCAGGGAAAGGGCCAGGAATGAAAATCAAAATTTCCGAGGAAACAAGCTGAATTTCTTTCGCCCGACTTCTTCGGCTCCCAGCCCTTGGGTTTGATCAAAGCAACTCACGAAATCGTCTGACCAGTTCCGAAACCTTAAAGGGTTGGCCAGCGACTTTGTTGATACTGACGGCATCAATCAGGAACCGGCCCCGAAGGATATGGCACAATTGACCCAGATTGAGTTCCGCCACCGCAACGCGTTGAAAGCGTTTCAGGACGTCGCCCAGGTTTCGAGGAAACGGGTTTAAATACTGGAGGTGAATACTTGAAACCCGATGCCCCTCGTGCTGGAGGGTTTCTACCGCCGTCGTGATGGCCCCATAGGTCCCGCCCCACCCAACCACAAGCAGGTCACCTTCAGGCTCGCCAAAAACCTCAACTTCAGGGATAAAATTGGCGATGTTGGCAATTTTTTGGGCTCGCAGGCGAACCATAAAGTCGTGATTGTCAGGGTCATAGCACACATTGCCGGTGATGTGCTGTTTTTCCAGGCCGCCAATTCGATGTTCCAACCCAGGTGTTCCCGGAATAGCCCAGGGGCGCGAGAAGGTGTTGGGGTCACGCGTGTAGGGCATAAATCCTTCAGGATTGGTTGTGTACTCAAATTTGATGGCTGGAAGTTCTGAAAGTGCCGGGACTTTCCAGGGTTCGGCCCCATTGGCAATATATCCGTCAGAGAGAAAGAATACCGGGGTCATAAATTCAATGGCCAGGCGAACCGATTCAATGGCCATATGGAAGCAATCCCCTGGAGAGGCCGGAGCTAAAACCACGGCTGGACACTCGCTGTTGCGGCCAAAGATGGCCTGGAATAAATCTGCCTGCTCAGTTTTGGTTGGCAATCCGGTTGAGGGGCCACCCCGCTGGACATTGACAATGACCACAGGAAGTTCAGTCATCACGGCCAGTCCAATGGCCTCACTTTTCAGGGCAATTCCGGGGCCGCTCGAACCGGTGAGCCCGATATTGCCGGCAAAGGCGGCTCCAATC
This sequence comes from Acidobacteriota bacterium, assembly GCA_035335845.1. GTDB lineage: Bacteria > Acidobacteriota > Blastocatellia > Chloracidobacteriales > Chloracidobacteriaceae > JACQXX01. Next base: position 2,680 of record DAOQNB010000726.1, read on the forward strand.
GTGGCGCCGATGGCTGCAATCTCATCTTCAGCCTGGAAGGTTTTGACATTGAAATGTTTGAGCTTGGACAGTTCGTGGAGGATTTCTGAAGCCGGTGTGATTGGGTAGCTGCCATAAAAAAGCGGTTGACCTGCAATTTGTGCCGCTGTCACAAAGCCAAGGGCAGTGGCTTCGTTGCCGGTGATTTTGCGGTATTTCCCAGGTTTTAAACTCGCTTTTTTGACTCGATAGTGGGTCGAAAACAATTCGATGGTGTCGGCGTAATCGAGCCCGGCTTTGAGCGCCAGCCGGTTGGCCTCGGCCACCTCGGGTTTGTTGCCAAAGTTGGCGTTGATCCATTCCATGGTAGGCTCAAGCGGGCGGTCATACAGACAAAACACCAGACCCAAGGCAAAGAAGTTTTTGCACCGCTCTTTATACTTCCGAAGCATGGTCAGTTCGGAAAGCGCATTGAGGGTTAAATCGGTTAACGGGATTTGAATCAACCGATACCCGGCCAGCGATCCATCTTCTAATGGATTGGTGGTGTAGTGGGCTTTTTCGAGATTTGCCTTGTTAAACTCGTTGGTGTTGACAATCAGAATGCCGCCCTCTTCCAAATCGGCAAGATTGACTTTGAGGGCAGCCGGGTTCATCGCGACCAGGACGTTGGGCTCGTCGCCGGGGGTGCGGATGTCGTGGCTGGAAAAGTTGAGTTGAAAGCCTGAAACCCCAGGGAGGCTCCCGGCTGGGGCGCGGATTTCCGCCGGATAATCCGGCAACGTACTGATGTCGTTGCCGATGATGGCGGCGGTGTTGGTAAATTGGGTTCCTGTGAGCTGCATGCCGTCACCGGAATCACCAGCAAAGCGGATGGTTACGGATTCAACTTCGATAACAGTGCGAGTTGATTTATCGAGAGGGGAAACGGTGGACATATAAAAACAGTCTCCGGAAGGTGGAAAAGATCAGGCCAGTTCGGTGGGAGCTGGTCGCAATTTTGGATAGTAGGCCAATTCAACAGTGCGTGCCAAGGGGAATAAAGAAATGCCTTGCATTGCGGAAATGTCATTTCCCCACCGGAGCTTGAAAAAGTTTCATCCAACTGCTGAAGAAAAAAAGAAACCTGCTGAAAAGATCTTGACAACCGAGAGGGGGGAGGGCCTTATTATGTGGCGCGCAGGTTTTATTTTGGCCAT
>DAOQNB010000727.1:0-3846 GCA_035335845.1 Acidobacteriota bacterium
CTGGTGGTGATTGGTGATCAAAAAGGACTCTCAAAACTGGTTCAAATGGCATCACCCGGACCTGGAAAAACCCCAGGGCGATTTCGAAAGAAATAACCATGAGAGTGCAATCGTATTGTGAGTGGAGTCGTGAAGTACTGAAAGAGCCTAACACAAACAGTTTAGAGGCTGACAGAGACGTTCTGAGACTCAACGCCGGGCTACCTCGCTGCGGCGCTCCCTCCCTCGTTCTTTTTGCCAGTGTACCCCGCAAAAAAAGCTTGGCATTTCTTAGAAGTTCGATTACATTGTAATTAGCTTGCTGATTTTCATTCCAACCCCAACCTATGCTGTCTCTCATCTTTCAACCCTTAACAGTGGAAAACTGGGCTGACTTTGAATCCTTATTTGGCGAACGTGGCGCCTGTGGCGGCTGCTGGTGTATGTGGTGGCGGCTGAAACGGGCACAATTTGATCTCCAAAAAGGCGAAGCCAACAAAACAGCCATGAAGGAAATCGTGGTGGCGAGCAAGGTTGCACCAGGCATACTGGCATATCTGGACCAGACCCCGATTGCCTGGTGTGCCGTGGCCCCGCGAACTGACTACCCGGTCCTGGAGCGGTCACGTGTCCTTCGACGTGTGGACGATACCCCGGTCTGGTCAATTACGTGTTTATTTGTTGCCAAACCCTATCGCCGCCAGGGGGTGACAGTGGCTTTGTTGAAAGCTGCGATTGACCTGGTGCGTACCCAGGGAGGGATGGTTGTGGAAGGATATCCGGTTGAGCCTCAAAAAGATTCGATGCCGGATGTGTTTGCCTGGACCGGACTGGTTTCGGCATTTCGCAAAGCTGGCTTTCAGGAATGTTTGCGACGATCAACTTCCAGGCCGATTATGCGCTTTACGATGACTTAACAAGAACCATAACCTTTTGATTTGAGGAGACTTCTTATGTTTCAAACCATTGCTGATTTTGAAAGAAATTGGAATTATGAGCGCGATGCCACAGCCAAAGTTTTCAAGGCGCTCACTGATGCGTCACTGGCCCAGGCCGTGTCCCCCCAGGATCGCACCATTGGCCGGATTGCCTGGCACATGGCTCAAACGCACCCGGAAATGTTGGCCCATACCGGGCTTACCATTGATGGACCCGCCGTGGAGGCCCCGGTTCCCAATGCGGCTGCTGAGATTGTGGCGGGGTATGAACGCGGATCAGCCTCGGTGCTGGAACAGGTAAAAGCGAACTGGACCGATGAAACCTTACAGCAGACCGACAATATGTATGGTGAAGTCTGGAAACGTGGTTTTACCCTGATGGCGCTGGTGTGCCACGAAGTTCATCACCGTGGGCAACTCACCGTACTGATGCGTCAGGCCGGGCTGAGCGTCCCTGGTATTTATGGACCTGCCCGTGAAGAATGGTCGGCGATGGGAATGGCCGCACCGGCTATTTAAAAAGAAAACCACCGACAGCTCGCATCATACCCGGTCACTGACTTGCCCGCCGCCGAATCCACTTTGACTAAAGGCAATCGTGGCCCGCTGACCGCTGCCAGTCGGTGCTGTAGGTGATTCAGTCTTTCCTGCTGTAGACTCAGTACTTTCTCGTTTTACGACGCCTATGGTCCGGCTGACTGGCCCTCCCAGAAATTGAATGTTGTTTGACCCAGATCGGTTAGTGTTCAATCCAACCTGGTGTACTGACCGTTGCAACAATCCTCCATTCCATATCCTTCAGGTTGGGTTGGGGATGTTCAACCGGACATTTCAGGTGCTGCTTCGTGGCCAGGGACAAGTCCTCATCAGATATGGGGTGAAATTCAATTTGTTCTGTTTTCTGCCCGGAGGGCGATGGAGAGTCGCTGGTGGAAAGCTGGCTTGTGTCGCCTGCCCTCGGGGCAGAAAAGCATTTGATTTTATTCGATTCTTACTTTTAAAGGAGCTTGTACTCAAAGACTGGTTGCTCAAAGATTCACGTCTCATATCCCTCGGAACTCAACCTCAACTCCTGTTGGCCTGAAATTTGTCCAGACGGTAGTGGAGCACTCTTCAATTCCACCCTAGCCCACCAAACCATGGTCTGTGCTTATGTCCTTTGTGCCCGTTTGATCCTGTTTGAACCTTTCATTGAGGAAGTGGTTGGGGTTTTGAGCGAAATTTGGGGAATTTATCTGCGAAGCAGCGGAGGAAGGTTCGCCTGGAATAACAACTCCAGGTTATCTCCCCCAATTCGAGCAGTGACATGGCAGAAAGAAGTTTTAATCAATTCCATACCTCCAATATCTCAGGAGCCCTATGACAAAGTACTGAATGAAACATGATAAGCTTCTTGCTTACAAATTAAGGCAATTTGTTCAAAGATGTATCGTTTCCCAACCCAATTCCCTGGATCAAGATTAATATGATGCTTCCCACATCGGATAACCACTCCCCTTGGTTAAAGGAGATCTCTTTTCCCGGTTTGATCTGGATAACTAACCGCTATTACCAATCACCCGTATCAATTGCAAGTATAGTTTTACTGGTTCTCATTTTGATTGTATTTGGGGGGTCCTTAAATTATGAAATGTTAGGGTATGATTCAAAGAAGTACATTCTGGAAGATCCGGCCATTCGGCAGATCTCCTGGCAAAATGTCTACCAAATTTTTACAACAAATTACTTTGTTAATTACAATCCGCTTCATCGAATCTCTTACATGCTAGATTACTCACTGTGGAGAGATTCTCCTGCTGGATACCGGGTGATGAACTGGGGGTTGCACTGGATTGGGGCCATTTTCGTATTTGCATTTTTTCTCCAACTAACACGAAATCATATTTCAACCTGGTTGTTGACAATTTGTTTTGCCATCCATCCAACCCGAGTTGAAAACGTTGTCTGGCTTGCACAACGCAAAGATGTTTTGGCTGCAGCCTTTGGCTTTGCGGCGCTATGGTGCTATCAACAGTCCTGGAAAAAATCATCGGCCGTGTCTCACCATCTGTGGTACCTGATGACCATTCTGACTTACTCAGGGGCCGTGGCATCAAAGGCTCAATGGGTTCCTCTGTGCGCGATCTTATTCTGCCTGGACTGGTATGAAGCTCACCCGCGCACTCAGTGGCAATGGATCAAATATCTTCCATTTGTTGGATTAAGTGGATTGTTTAGTTGGTGGACATATCAGGCCCAAATTCTTGAGCCACATCAGACAGCAACCTTCTCATTTATTACCTGGGTTACTGGACCTTTGCGCGATATTGCTCAGTATTTCCGACTGACACTGTGGCCAATAAATCTCTATGCTCGAACACCACCTTTCCCAATAGTTGCCTGGCAGGCAATACTTGGAGGCGCAATACTGATGGGCTGGGGGATTACTGGCTGGAAAAAACGCAATGATGACCGATCTTTATTATTTGGATTAAGCTGGTTCTTGCTGTTTCTGTTACCTATGCTGAATTTAGTGCCAGGAACACTGATGCCAAATGATCGATATTTGTATGTTTCTATCCTGGGAATCGTCTTTCCACTTGCTCAGTGGCTTGGTCAACAACCCGTCAGCCAGGGATTAAGCAGCATTGTTCTCAGTAGTGTGGTATTTGGGAGTTTAACGGTACACTATCTGCCAGTTTGGAAAAATGATTATAGCTTGTGGAATAATTCAGTTCTTCAGAATCCTAATAACCAGGTAGCAATTCATAATCTCATGATCTCAGCCCGCTTAGAAGGGAAAAAACAGGAAGAGAGTTTTTTGCTTGAATACCTTGTATCACTTGATCCCCAAAATCTAGTTTACCGAAGTGATGCAGGAATTGCTGCCTACAATTTAGGGAACTATCCAAAAGCGGCAGAACATTTGGGTTGGCTTAGTAAGTATGAT
>DAOQNB010000728.1:0-3843 GCA_035335845.1 Acidobacteriota bacterium
CAACTGATCCGGTAAGGACTGATGTGGTCCAACCTGATGGCAGTGCCGGTGCCGTCACACCATCAAAATTCTGAGTAAAGATGGTATTGAGTGCGCCGCCACCCAGTACAAATTGATAAGTGACGGTTGTGGTATAGGTTCCGTCAGTGACATCAAAGGTTGCAGTAATTGTGTCTCCGCAATTGCCACTTGCTGTGAAGGTAAATGAGCGACTGACAGCGCCACCGCCACTGGTCAATTGCCCATAGTTTTGAGCTGCGCTTGGCAGGGTTACGCCTCCAGTTGCTCGCAATGTCGCCGTGGTATTGGCGCCGGTATTGGCACTGCCCACGTTTTGCAAAGAGAAATCAACCGTCACGGTTTCGCCTGGGTCAATCGCGGTTGTCGCTGGGCTTCCACAATTTCCGTTGGTGATGCTAGAACCAGCCGCAATCACAGACGGTGATGGAACCGCGTTGTCAGTGATTTTTGAGGTCCAGATTTCTTCCCGGGCATTGTTACGACGATCCGTCCAGCTTGGGAAAAAGACGCCTGAAAATCCTGAAAGACCGTTGTAGTCGCCAAACTGGTTGCCGGAATCGGCACCTGACGCCGTTTCATCGGTGACAGCCGTGGTGACTTTAACCGGGACTTCCCAGGTTACACCATCATCATAAGACGCCTGATACCAGATATTGACGGTTTTACGGGTTGAATCGCCCACCGTGTCATAATAGATCACGCCAATGGCACCAGACGTTTCATCAACTGCCATCCACTGGTTGAACTGATCGTTTAAGCCTGCCTGATTATTGATCATGGCTTTGGCTGACCAGCTTGTTCCGCCGTTGGTCGAGCGTGAAAACCAGATGCGGGTTTTGCGGGCCGATGAGGCGTTGGAGCCAGGTTCGGAACCGGCTGCATCCAGGTCTGACCAGGTTAAGTAGACATTATTTTTGACGGCAGTTCGATAGGCGCCGCCTGACACATAAATCAGGACTCGCCGACTATTGAAGCCAGGAACACCAATGTCATAGCTGTCAAAAGTGGTGGCAACTTGAATCGGTGTGCTATATGAAGTTCCACCATTGGTGGATTTCACAACATAGAGGCCCTTACTTCCTGTATCCGGCCAGAAACCGAACACATCACCAAACGCATTGGTTTTGACGTCTGAACCGATACCTGTGCCAGTTGTTTCACTGCCACTCACCTGGATTGGGGTTCCCCAGGCGCTGACGCGCCGGTTCATAAAAACTGGCGCTCCATTGTGCCAGATCACATATTGGTTATTTTGAAAGGAAGAGGAGCTGCTGTGGTCAATCCACACCATCTGTTTATCAACTTGAGTTTGAGAACCGCTGAACGTTCCATCCTGCGTCCAGGCGGCACCATTGTTGGTCGAAACATAACTGCGACCTCGAAGTTGAGATCCAGCACCATTAATGCCCAGTGTGGTTGACCAGGCCCGACCATCTGAGGTCCAGTCCACGGTTGGGTCAGAGTGGAACGAATCACCTGAAAACAGGCTGAGGCTGGTTTGTCCCCAGGTCGCACCACTGTTCGTTGAGTAAAACTGGCTCTGCATACCGCTGCCGCCAATATTGTTGGAAGCCGCAATTACTTTGGTTGGATCAAAGAAATTGATTCGGATATCTGATTCGCTTTGTGGAACAGTTTGAGAACCAGAGATTCGCAAATTGGTGCCAATCACTGGCGCCCGTACTTCGTCCGAGGGGGCTACTGGTGGCTCTGGGGTGCCAGGGAGCAAATCTGGGTGAGATTGCATCCATTCAAACACTTCCTTCAGCACAAACGGGTAGCCCTTTGTCGGATCATTGGCCAGTTGACGGCTTTCCGGATGGGCTTTGCGCCAGATAACGCGCAAAAACAACGGAACTCGAAGAGTGTCATTGACTTCAGACGGGTCAAGTTCGGCAAAATCCTGGTTTTCCCGGATCAGCCGTTCCAGTGCGCTCCCTTTCGGTGCCCGCGCATTGACCAGTTGTTTTTCCAGTGATGGCCAGATTGAACCCTGGGCTTGATTGGTTGACGGTTGTTGGCCTGGAAGGGAAGCCGAAGATGTTGGTTTTTGTCTTTGGGATTGTGGTTTGGAGGCAGTGGTATTCCCAAACGGGTTCACCATGACCGCTCCACAAATGGCAACAAGCAGTAGCACGACATAGACCGTGCGTCGGGTACGATGGTACATGGGCAATTTCCTCTTTGGATCGAACAAAGCAGGCCGCAACGGGCCCACAGCAAAAGCGTTGAATTTGTTTGTTATGAAAAGCAGTGATGCTTGACGCAAAATGCAACTAGAGACTGGTCTGACGCCAGCTTAATTTTGGAAAAAGCGGGTAAATTGGATCTGGCACAGTGCTGGTGTTTTCTTGTAGGGGATCAGATGGCTGAGGACCCAAACAAGACAAACCCACCAGGACAAACGTGGGCATTGGAAAACATTGAAAATGTGTTGGTATGGATGAGAGGCAGGCAGGATCCCCCCTGGGTCAAAAGAAAGTGCAAACTGTAGCAGCCTGGTATTAAGTGGATCAAGTCAAAATGTAGAAGTTCAGTTTTTATCACGGTTTAACTGGTTTTCTCAATGCCAAAGAGGTGTGTCGCTGGCAACAGATGGTGTCAGTCCATTTGATTTTTCCCTGATCGAAATTTGTCTCACTGGACAATCCCGTGTTATAAGGGGTTGCCAGCCTGCATACATCTGGTCTCCGTCACTTTTATCCCAGTTCAAACGAGAAGACGCATGAAACTTCGCCACATCTGCACGATGAGCATTCTGTTTTTTTTTCTAGTCATTCAGGCTGGTTGTCTGGATTTTGAAGAGAAAATTGATGAAGGGGTCGTCATTGCTGATAAGGTCGAGGTCATCAGTTCAACGGCGTTGATTCACACCAAACTGGGGCAGGTGAAAAAAGGAGATCGGCTCGATATCTCTGACCGCATCAACGCGAACGGAATTGATTATGTCAAAATCCGGTTCCAGAATCCCCAGGGCCGTAAGCAATATGGCTGGATTGAAAGTCGGCATATCATCAGTCAGAAAATCCTGGCCAGATGTCAGGAATTGCTCCAAAAAGAGGGCGAAAACCTGCCTACCCAAATCCAGGGAAAACTCAAAGTTCAATCCAATCTTCGTCTGTCTGCCAACCGGGACGCTGAAGTGGTGGTTTTGCTGCGTAGTGAAACCGCCTTTGATGTCATCAAGCACCTACGAGTTGAGGAAAAACTGGTGAAATCCAACTCAGATGATGCGGCTGAACAGCCTGATGACGATGATGCTGATACCCGGTTTGTTGACTGGTATCTGGTCCGGTTTCCGAAAGAATCCATTTTTCCAGGTGGTTGGGTATATGGGCCGGCGATGGAGTTAATTGCGCCTGAGCCACTTCCCAGTTTGGTTGGTTCGGGCCGACGCGTCACAGGGTGCGTTCCGATTGGGAGTACCAAAGACAAAGACGGTGTGCTGCAAACAAATTATATTGTCCTCGACAAAAGCACGTTCAACCGCGATAGCTCAATTGACTTTGATCGGATTTACATTGTCGAATGGGATCCAAAACAAGAGGAATACACCAGCATCTATCGCGAGCCAGACGTTCGCGGTACGTACCCGATTTTGTATCAGGTTGGAGATGGCCGGACCGAATTTACTGTGTCTTTACTCAATAAACAAAACCAGCCTGTGCGGACCAGATATGAAATTCGACGTGATTTCAGTAGCGGGTTTTTACAGGTGAAGAAAGTTGGCGGCGCGTAAAGAATTGAAGAATGAAGAATGAAGAATAAAGAATGAAGAAAAACTGATTCTTGGTTCTTTGAAAGTATTGGTTTCAAAGCACT
>DAOQNB010000729.1:0-3841 GCA_035335845.1 Acidobacteriota bacterium
ACAGACAATTGCTGGTTCGAGGGTTGCTTTGAGCACACTGGCTGGCAGGATTTGGCGACCCCTGTACATCCCATCATTCAGCAGGGCAATGACCCAGTGGGAGAGTTCCTCAACATTTGAATGAATGGCTCCAGCGGGAGCAATGCCTTGCAATTCACGGTAAAAAGGAAGTCGATAGAGTTTCCCGCCATCCCTGGTTTCCATCACCGGAATGGCATGATCCGGTTCTCGTTCAAGGTCAGCAATCGTAAACCCGGTCTGGTTCATTTCTAATGGAGTGAGAATTCGACTCCGGACAAATGACTCCCAGGGTTGGCCGGACTGTGATTCGATAATCTGCCCAGCAGCCACATACATGAAGTTGTTGTAAATAAAGGTCTGGCGGATCGCTGTTTTTGGTTCAATGTATTTGACTAGCTCAGACATTTCCCTCGAAGTAAAATCTGATCGATACCAGGCAAAGTCAGTTCGGGAGAGACCAGTTCGATGGGCCAGCATATCCCGAAGCGTGACCGAATTGTTTAATTCGCTGGTGTTGAACCGGAGCCAGGGAGCGTTTTCCCTGATCGGTTGATCCCAGGAGAGTTTTCCTTCAGTGACCAACAGTCCAGCCGCGATGGCGGTAAAGAGCTTGGTGTTTGACCCAATTGGGCAAAGCGTCGAAGTCGTAAACGGCAATTTTTTTTCAAAATCGCGGTACCCGTACCCTTTGGCAAACACAAGCTGGTCGTTAACGACAATCCCGACTCCCATTCCTGGAGCATTCCAGTCGGTCATTACTTTTTCCACAAAGGCATCAAACCCGTTGAGTTTGCCGGCAATCTCGGCGGTCCGGTCCTGGGCCGAAAGTGGTATCCTGTTTCCCAGGATAACCAAAAATACGCTTAAAAAACTGATCCAATGTATCCATCGGTGTTGAGGTTGTTTTTGATTGGAGTGCATATCTGTTTTCCTCAGTAAGAAATCCAGCCAAAGAAAGACTGGAGAGATCATTTTTTATTTCTTGTTTTTGTGGATGAAAACTTTTCCGCTGTTTTCAAAACGCGAAGAAAATTTCCACCAAGGATTTTTTGAATCTCTGACCGGCTATATTTGGCTTCGACCAGCAACCGGGTGATTTCAGGATATTTCGACACATCTTCCAGACCAGACACCATCTCTGTGCCGTCGAAGTCGGATCCCAGTCCAACGTGATCAATTCCCCCGACTTTGACAATATGGTTGATCGTTTCAATCACTTTTTGAATCGAAGGCACTGGAATTTCCGGAAGCGGGTGTTTTTTATAGAGTTCAAGGTAGGCGGCGTTTTTTTCGGCAATATCGGCTCCGTATTGTTTTTCAATTTTCTCATATTCTGGTTCCAGCAACTCATCCCGCTCTTTCAGTTTTTGTGCCAGAAGCTGGTTATGAAAAACAGATCCAAACGGAACCATCACAATCCCCCCGGTGCGACATATCCTCACAATCAGGTCGTCAGGTAAATTTCGATTGATGTTCGTGATACTGCGGGCGCCGGAATGCGAGGCAATCACTGGAGACTGGGCAATATCCAGCACATCGGACACGGTTTTGTCGGAAGCATGGGACACATCGACCAGCACGCCAAGTCGCTGCATTTCCCGAACCAAGTCTTTTCCGAAAGGTGTCAGTCCGTGGTTGATTTCATAATCATCCCAGGCATCCCCAACATCATTGGAATAATTGTGGACCAGAGTGATGTACCGAACTCCTAACGCTTGAACCAGATGCAAGTTAACCAGTGAACCTTCAAGCGCATGACCGCCCTCAATTCCGAGCAAGAAAGCAATCTTTCGGTCTTTTTTGGCTTGGTAAATATCAGCACTCGATGTCCCGACCACTACTTCCTGGGGATTGTCCTCCGCGCTTTTCCGAACCGTATAGATCAGATCCAGCGCCCGGCGGAACGCATTTTTTGTCGAAACTTCCTTCGTGTGGACAAAGACGGACATAAATTGAGCCGTTATCCCACCTGCTTGCAGTCGGCGGAGATCCGTTTGGCAGACAGCCGATAAATCAGCCTCAATGCGGTAACCTTTATCCAATAACAGAGTTGGAATATCGTTATGGCCATCAATCAAAATGCTCTGAGCGTGAAGCCGGGCTGTTTGATCCAGAGCATTTTTTTTATTTTTTGAGGAGTGCAACTGCCCATTGGCATCAGATGCCAGGAAAAAACACCCCAGAAAAACAAGGATAATCAATTTTTTTGTCATATAGATCTAAAAACCTCCAAGCCCAAACAATTTGGGTTTGATCGGGCTTAAACTGGATAATCCGGGCCTCGCTGGTTCGGCGGCGCACACAGTACCGGTTACTACACCAACAAAATCAGTGAGGAGAAAAATCAATATTTTTTCTTGAATTCAAATTCGGATGAGTTGATATCCGAGAAAATACTCAGGGAAATGGACTACCTTTATCATAAACGAAAGGACACATCAATAAACTAGAACGGAAATATTAATAAAATCGAACGAAGCTTTCGTTTTAGGAAAGGTACAAATCAGACATCCTTTCAGAATGTCGAAACGTGCTGCACCTTCTCCCCTTCGTAAACAATTTGGACGACAATTGAGACAAATTCGCCGCGTACTGGATATCACCCAGGCCCAGCTTGCTGAACGAATTCACACGTCGGTCGAACACATCAGCAACTTAGAACGTGGAGTTGCAGCCCCTTCATTTGAAACCCTGGAAGCACTTGCTGAAGCACTGGGCGTAAAGGTGAAAGATTTTTTTGATTTTAAAGAATAATCGGTACGAATGGTGACCGACGTCAAAATTCACTTTTGCATAGGAAAGCTACATTCGTTTTACCTGCTCATTTGTTGCTGGCGCCATCATTCTTTCGGAAAAAATAGCCAATGGAACGCCAGCAAATCATCCTATAAAACCAAGAAAACGCTACTCAACCCGGTTCAGAAACGAGTAACTCGCTAATTGGTTCTTTAACTGCACCCTCAGCAGTTTCTTTTCAGCTAACTGGATTCAAGAAATTCAACAGAACCCGGTACATTGGTTTTTTCAAGCAAATCACAAATCGCCCCACCAAAAATAGACCTGAATTTCTGTCTCAAATCGGAAAATCCGAAGTTTGGGGCGCATTTCTCCAGGTGATCCCGCAATTTTTGGTAACGTTCGTGGGCAAATGCACGCTGGGTCTCTTTCGGTTCTTCACAAATGAATTTTAACTCATTTTGGAACGTGCTTGGCGGCAACTCCAGTTCATTTTCGAGGGTGGTCAGGGAGTCGGAATTTACGGCATTTCCCGAAAATTCATCAGGATTAAGTCCTCCAGAATCAATTATTTCGTTTTCGGTTTGGGTGGTCAATCTGTCCACCCAAAATACCGATTCTTCGGCCTGAACTGGCGGCTCCCAATCGTCATTTTCGTCGGAGGGCAAATCGGATTCAGCCTGGATTCCCACCAGCACCCTTTCTTCTATTTCAGATAAGGTGGTCAGGGTATCCGAATTTACGGCATTTCCCGAAAATTCATCAGGATTAAGTCCTCCAGAATCAACTATTTCGTTTTCGGTTTGGGTGGACAGATTGACCACCCAAAATACCGATTCTTCGGCCTGAACTGGTGGTTCCCAATCGTCGTTTTCGTCGGAGGGCAAATCGGATTCAGCCTGGATTCCCACCAACACCCTTTCTTCTATTTCAGATAAGAAAGTATCCTCCTCCTTATTATAGGGGGTCAGTTCGTCACAGGTTTCGACTTTAGTCGGTTCCGGATCCTGAGTCGCCATTGCCAAGGCTCCAAGAACTACCTGGGCCTTGGCTTGGCCAACTGTCGCCATCGCCACTGATCCAA
>DAOQNB010000730.1:0-3833 GCA_035335845.1 Acidobacteriota bacterium
GGTACGAGACTTGTGGAGAAGGCCAGTATGCAGCCAAGGATGAGGAAGATTCGTTGCATAAAGAGTGTTCCTGAAATGAGATAGGTTAGGTTTAGGGCTGAAGACGTCGGGCTGAAGGCTCGCAAGCTCGGGGCTGAAGACGTCGGCTCGGGGTATGAAACCCGTTTTCTTCAGCCCCCAGCCCAATATCTTCAGCCCTCAGCCCTGGTTTTCTCAGCCCTGGTTTTTCAGTGAAAACACAACCCGTGGTTCGCCCACGATTTCTTCGCGGCAGTTGCGAATTGGAGGGGCATATAGAGCCCTCAGCCGGTGAGCCTGATCGCTGGACACCACCCCCAATTGTTCAAGCACTGCGATCACAACCGGATGCCGCGCCCGAAAGTTATCACCATCTTCAAGTTTAATGGCCATGCCCAGTCCAGTTGGGAATGAATCACAGGGGAGGACCGCAAAGGCATGCACGCCTTCGGCCCCAACTTTTGAGACCAGTTTTCCGGGGACTGCCTGCATCAGCGCCGTATCAATGCGGCCAGTTCCACCAACCATCTCTGGATGCTGCATCATCGCCTGGACAATCTGGCGGCTGGCATCAATGGTCTGGTCGCGGCGACTGACGTCCGCCAGGAGTGGCAGGTTCTCTGGTGCGGCCAGCCGGGCATAGCCAAGTGCCAGATTACGGAGTGGAATCGGCCAGGTCGGAACGGTGCATCCATCGCTCGCCGGAGAGAGTTCTGAAGCTGGAACATCAGTAAAATACGCCACTTGCTCACGGTTGAGAACTTGAACCGGATGGTCTGTTTCCTCATAGGTTTCAAGCGGAGCGCCCATCAAACGAGCCGCCGCGAGCATTCCAGCGTGTTTTCCTGAACAGTTATTATGGATCGGTTGGGGGTTCTGCCCGTTCATTGCCGCGATTGAGGCTTCATTAAAGGGCAGATGTACCCCACAGCGCAAACAGGCTTCTGGGATAGCGGTTCGAGCCAGAATTTCCCTGACACAGGCCACATGAAAGCGCTCGCCGTTGTGTGACGAAGTCATTACTGCCAGTTCGCGAGGGGTGATGTGATAGGTGGAAATGACCCCGGTGAGAAAAAGTGACGTTGATTGAAAAGGTTTGGCCACTGAGCGCAGATAGCAGGGAAAGTCAATCTGACCAATGCTGGCGACCAGCCGTCCGGTTGGTTCAACTACGGCAATCATGCCCCGGATCTGGGATTCGGTCAGGCCGCCACGAGTGATTTCAACCAGTACTGGTGGCACTGTGTTTGGAAGAGAAAATGGAAACATACGAATGTTGTGTGGAGTGCGGTGGCTTGACACCGCTTTCGTTTTTGGGTCGGATGAGAAAGCGGTGTCAAGCCACCGCACTCCTCAAAGCCGCTGCGCTCCGCACTCTATCGCGGCGTGAATAATTTTTCGATTTGTTTTTATAGGAGAATCAGATACATTACCCGCCTGACCCGAAATATTCAGACCTCAGACGGCAATATCCTGCTAGACCTGTAGCCGGGAAATTCAGTAAAATCCAGCCTCACTTCAGATTTTTTCGTCCTGTCGCCTTGTTGCCGTTTCCACTCGTTATTTTTTTCCTCGAACCGTGCACGATACCTTCCTGGAGGAGTTTTCGAATGAGACCAAAATTCCGCAACTCGTTTGGGGTGCTGCTTTGTGGCTGCCTGATTTTTGCTGTTACTTTTTCTGGGTGTGACATTTTTAGACCCGTTCGTAAACTGGCAGAGGGCATTGAAGCCAAATCTATGAGCTGTGAGCCTGGTTCCCAGGGCGGCACTCTCACCCTGGCCTTGCAAAACGGGCCGACGACGTTTAACCCGTATGTGGATGCTTCGCCTGATACCTATGAGGTCATGCGCAACCTGTACACCACCCTGCTCGACTATGACTATGCCAAAAACAAAGTCGAAGACACTGGACTGGCCACCACGGTGACACCTGGCGCTGATGGGCAGAGCTTTTCGATCAAAGTCCGCAAAGCCTTGTTCTCTGATGGCTCTTCGCTCGATGCTGAAGATGTGGTTTTTTCCTATCAAACCTGTGTCAGTTCCGAAATGGACTCGTTGCTGGGTGATTTGCTCCGAACCCGCCAGGATAAAGTCGTGAAAGAGCCCACGATTACCAAGGTTGACGGTCAGACGCTGACGGTTAAGTTTGGTGGGCCGATTTCACCTGATGTCGCCCGTTTGATTTTTGCCCGAATCCCGATTGTTTCCAAAAACAGTTTTGGGGCCGCACTCAAAAGCGGCAGTGCCAGAGATGTCTATGGTCTAAAAACCGCCCCTGATAAAATCGTCACGTCAGGCCCCTATAAAGTGGCCTCCTGTTCAGCAAGTGAACTCGTCCTGAAAGCCAATGACAAGTACTATAAGACGGACTCCAACGGCACACTCCTGCCCTATCTGGACGAAGTCAAGTACATGCTCAACCTGGATCGCAAAGCCCAATCCGATAAATTTGCGGCGGGTGCGCTGGATGCGTGTAACTATTTGACGGCTGAGAAGTTGAAAAGCCTCAAAGGGAATAATCAGTTTCTGGTTGACGATAAAGGCGGATCACTGCACGTGTGGGCGTTGATTATGAACACCCGCTATCTGCATTCCAAGCGGTTGATCAGCCCGGTCAAAGCCTTCAACTTTGCCTTTGACAAATTCCGGTTAGCTACTTCCAAAGCGATCAATCGAGACAAGCTGGTTCAAGAGGTAGCTGGAGGTGCCGCCAAACCAGCGTTCAATATTTTTACACCAGGCAATGCTGCCTGGTTTGACAGTACGGCCAAAACCCAGACCTATAATCTAACCGAGGCCAAAGCGGTGCTGACTGGGGAAGGGTACAAGTACACCGGAAACGAATTGAAAGCACTTGGAAAAGAACTGGTCCGGTTTTCAATTGCTTATCCAAAAGACCCCACCGCTGCGGCGATTGCCAAACAACTGGTGGCGGATTTTACGGCCCTTGGTGCTGAAGTCAGGGCAACGGAAGAAAAATCAGAGGTAATTTCCAACTACTTGAGTGCTGGTACCTTTGACGCCGTGCTGGTTGAGCTTCGTCCAGAATGGCCAGATCCGATCTTTCTCCAGCCCTATGTGACTGGAAAACGGTACTGGGCGGCTGACCCAGAACCAGAAGGCACTGATATGCGGATCAACTTTGGCGATCCGGCTGGGAAATGGTATGACGACACCCGAACTGCAATGGACAAAGCCGTTTCACTCAGAGCTATTTCCGACCGCAAAGCCCAATACAATATTGTCCAGCAACGCTGGTCCGAAGTGATACCAGTCATTTACCTGATGTCAGAAAACACCATGACTGGGGCCAAAACCTCATTGAAAAACCTGCAGCCAGCCATGGCTGACCCAGGTATGACGTGGAACCTCGAGGTTCTGTGTAAGAAATAGCGTTCTGAGCGAAATAGCGAGGATAGCGAACTATAGCCTTTCAGATAAATATTTCCTGGGAACGCCGGCATCCTGCCGGCACCAGGCGGTTCAGATCCAATCAGTTGCCGGCAGGATGCCGGCGTTCCCAGGAGGCGTCTCTGGAAACGCCCTGATTCCAACAGCATGTGAGGAATGAAGTATGAATGATGAAGAAGCCATCTGATGAAATATCAAAGGGTGAGCCGCTTCATCATTCATACTTCATACTTCATACTTCATAAAAAATGCTTCAACCGACTCCGCACTCACCAAAATGAAAGCGTGCAGCCAATGTCGCAGAACCTACACCGCTGACATTTTCTTTTGCCCCTATGATGGCAACACCTTAACCGCTGCCTCAGATGAAGAAAACATTGGCGAAGACCCGCTTGTCGGGCG
>DAOQNB010000731.1:0-3831 GCA_035335845.1 Acidobacteriota bacterium
GTTTTCGACTTCCGATAGAGTTTGTTTCAGTTGACCAGGTTATTTTGTGTTCATTCCTTATTCACTTCTTCGCTGCTCGTCTTCAATTGCCGTTAACAGTTGAATCAGAGTGTATTTGCCTGGGCCGCTGTGGTCGCGGACTGAAGCCAGGACACCTTCGCGTAAAACCGAATTGCAGGGCGTTGGCACACCAAACTGTTTTCCTAACCGCACAATTTCGCCGTTGAGCCACTCAACTTCGGTGACCGGACGGTCCAGACGCAAATCCTGCCAGGTCGAAGGGTACGACCGTTCGTGTTCTGGGGTGTCAACCAAAACAGCGGCGGTTGAGCCGTGATTTCGCACCATTGATTCAACCTGAACACGAATATCGAAAAAGCCCAGGTCATCGGTGTAATCAATTCCAGCCGCGTCGAGGACACGCATTCCTTCTCGGACAACGCGTTCCATCAACGTTACATTTTCTGGGATGCTTAAAGCCTTCTGAAGCCACAGGTTCTGGAGTGAAAGGGTGGCATTGTTCAGGTTTGCAAGTAGCTTGCCCCACTTCAGATTGACGATCTTGGGGTGCTCGCCTGTGCGAAACCCAAGGGCGGCGGCATCAGCAGCCAGCGTCGCCGTCAATTCATCGGTTCCGGTTGGATATTTGCCAAAATAGATTTGATCGAGGATGGTGCGCCGAACAACACCTGGGCTGATGAAATTGGCGTTGACATTGACCAGGGCTCCATAGACCTGTGTGAAGTGGGTACTGAGTTGCGGTTCGTTATCCACTCCATTTTGAAAGCTGACGACCCGAATCTGTGGTGGGAAGTGGGCCTTGAGCTGGATCAGGCTTTCTGCCGTTTGAGGAGATTTAACGCAAACAAACAGAACATCATCTGGATGTGGAATGATCGAACTGAGTGTGTCGGTGGCGACAATTGGGACCTGGAGGGTTTCTCTGATCTGTTGTACCACCAGGCCATGTGTTTGAATGCGGGCAACATGTTCTGATCGGCCAACCAGGATGACGTTTCGTCCGAGATGGGAAAGTAATCCTCCGTAAACACTTCCAACGGCGCCTGCCCCAAAAATGATGTACCGCATGGTTTCTTTAGACTGTTGATAAAATTTCGCTGACCCGCGCAAATTCGGCTTCCAGTTCGTCAAGTAATTCAGTGGCGGTAACAAAATCCCGTTCAAGTCCTTTGTGCTCAATTGTGGCACACAACTGAATCATCCGCCTGGCACCAAAATTACTGCTGCTGCCTTTTAAGGTATGGGCCGCATTTTTTACGCGCTCACCATTTGCCGCAGTAATATTTTCCCGAATCGCCACCAGATGCAGCGGTGTATCTTCAAGATAGAGCGACACCATTTCCCGAAAAAAACTATCGTCATCCCCATCCTGAAGATTGGTTTTCAATGTTGTGAGGACTTTAAAGTCAATGGAATCATGCTGATCAGTCATATTTGTCAGGATCATCAGGAAAAGCAAAACTGGAAATTTCTCGCGCCGTCAACACAGAGGACAGTCGAAAAGTCCTTCAAAATGAGTTGTTTCCAGTTTATGTAACGGTTAGAGGGAACTTGAATATCAATTTGGAAAGCGGCGCTCCAACTATTACATACCCGATTCTCAGGACGCAACATTTCCGGGTTCCGCGCTTCCACGCTTCCGGGTTCCGCGCTTCCGGGTTTTCGAATTTTGGTCCTTGGGGTCACTTATGTCCTTTATGTCCTTTGTGCGGAACCCGGAACCCACAATCAGGCTTGCTTGATGAGTTTGGCAAAGGCCCGGAGACCGCTCACAATGTCTTGATTATCAACCGCTTTGAGCATTGAGCGTTCGACTTCATCACTGAGCATCTGCATACGATTGTGGAAGGTTTGTTCGGTTTGGTGCAGGACATTCTGGAGTTCAGTCAAATCGCTTCGTAGTTTGCGATCTGTTTCATTTCCTGTAATGAGCTGACTATCAATATTTTTGAGATGTTCGTTTACGGCTTCCATCTGGACTTTGAGTTCCCGAACGTCATTGACCAGTGAAATAACATCATCTCGCGGATATTTTACCTCGCGGCGGATTTCCTGGAGCTTGGCCCACAAAAATTGATGGGCAGCATGCGCTGGGCGAAAGAAAGTCGCTAACAGGTAGAAAGCCGCAAAGTAGTACCCGGTTTGACCTTGAGACCAGTAGGTCACGCCCGCAATCACCGCTGCAGCGCCGATATGCGCTCCAATCGCCGTGACCAGTGTGATCCATCGCATCCGCAGCAAATACTTTTCGCGATCTGCATTGACTGCAATATTGCGCTCACGCGAAAGATTCATTTCAAAAAGCAGCGCCCGGATTTCAAAGTGCAAATCCCAGGGCACTTTCATAATTACCATCAATCCGGTCAGGCACAGAAACCCCATGCCGACATTGAGTAACACCGCACCTGAGACCTGAGGAAGCGGACTCCAATGAAACACCCACGACAGCACACTTAAAACGCCAAACGCCAGACATCCCAACAGGCAAAGTCCCAGGATGGCTTCAAAGAATTTTTTGGACATGGTTTTTGGATTCCTTTCAACTGTGAGTCACTGATAGGGCGGTAGCCTAGCCACGGCAGGCTAGTGGAGAGAATGGCGATATGGCGGTTTATTGTTTGTCCTATTCGAAGGGCTGAAAACATCGGGCTGAAGAATATCGGGCTGAAGACGTCGGGCTTGGGGCTGAAGACGTCGGGCTTGGGGCTCAGGGTATACAGATTATTTAAATGCAATTGGTTTTACCCTCAGCCCCCAGCCCTGAGCCCGTCTTCTTCAGCCCGATATTCTTCAGCCCCAAGCCCGACGTCTTCAGCCCCGAGCTTGCGAGTCTTCAGCCCGACGTTTTCAGCCCGACGTCTTCAGCCCCTGTTTTCTGAGGTAAAAACTGTTCGACAAAGGTCCGCAATTCGGCCAGCGAGGTATCAGACAACACACGGAAAACCCAGGCTTTACAGTCTGAAGGGATGAGTTTCGCCGTTAATGCGTCAGTGAGCAGGAAGCCACAGGCGCGCAAGCCGCGATTCCAGTCTGGTTCGCGGGCATCGCGGAAGTTGAGTGCCAGTGAATCAACCCCTGCTGCCACGAGGGTGGTGTGTGCCCAGCGTAAAAACTCCGGCCAGTGTGAAACCACTGTGACCACTGAATCGGCAGCTCGAATATCTTTGACGGGGAGCGTTTGATGCACTGACTGGGCCCGCAAAAACATGCAATTATAGTCAGGCGGCAGTTTCGCCCGTACATCTTCGGCCAGACCATACATGGCAATCGGTGCCGAATTTTCCAGCATTTTTGGATCCGAACAGGCTTCGAGTCCGGCACCAATTGCCGGAAATCCTGTGAATTCAGTAATTTCTGCCACCAGGACGCGACGAAACTCTGGATCGCGTTCGATCAACAAAAAATGATCCGGCGGTTGAATTGCCATCCATTCCTGGACTGAAGATTTGATTTCGGCGAGTGAAAACCCCTGCTGGCGAGCGATTTTGATAAAGGTCGAAATGATCTGGTCAAGCTGAAGCCGTTTGTTGAATTCGGTTTCGCCAGCCAGTTCTCTGACATACACGCCGCTGCCTTTGCGGAACTCAACCCACTTTCGCCTGGCCAGGTCCCGATACGCGGCACTGACTGTGTTGGCGTGAATCCGAAACCGCCGCGCCAGTTCGCGGGTACTCGGGAGCTTTTGACCCGGTGTAAGGTCGTTGCTGACAATTGCCATCATGATCTGCGTGGTAATTTGTTCGCGGATCGGAACTTCGCTGCTTTTCGATAACCAGAGTTGCATAGGAAGACCATTGAGGATTCAGGGTT
>DAOQNB010000732.1:0-3811 GCA_035335845.1 Acidobacteriota bacterium
CGCCGAGCAAATTAATCAGATTTTAGAACTGTATCGGCAGCCACCCCGCCGCTTGGGCTATAACTTTGACTATTGGACTCCCCAGAAGCTGGCCAATATTGTCATGGAACGTGGGATTGTCCCAGCCATCAGTCATGTCACAATGCGCCAAATCTTGCGCGAGGCTGAAGGTGAGGAATCAGACGCATCTGGGGCAGAAATTTTACCGTTTGTTTCCAAAAGCGAGCCCGCCAGTAATAAATCAGCCGTCACCAGCAGTGCATCTACTGCCTCTGAACTCGCCCGAGAGAGTTTTGCCTTTGTTACGTCCCCTGAACCGTTAACTGACCAGCCATTGACTCCGGGGTTTCCACCACCCCAGATCGTTGACCCTCCAGTTCAGCCCGAAGTCAGTTTTGAAGCCGCCTTTCAACAAAGTCAGGCGCTCATGCGGCGTGGAAATTATGTAGTTGCAGCCGGGGTTTTCCGGTCACTACTGGAACAACGCAAAGACCTTTCGGCTGAAACCGAAGCTAAAATTCGGTGCTGGCTGAGCGAAGCATTGGAGGGCCTGGGACGCTATGAAGAATCGCTAGGGGTGATTGAATGTTATGAAGACCCACTCTGGCGCAGCCAGCTCAGCGAGAGCGCCTATGCCTGGAGTCGTCTCCGCCTGGGCCTGGCCTATGCCCGCACTGGCGGGAACAAAGCCATTACCCGGCTGAAGGAAGCACTCCGCATCTTTGAAGAACTTGAAGATTTTGAAGGTTTTAGTGCTGCCCAATATGGGCTGGCCTTTAAATTCTGTGAAGATCGCGAATATCGGTTTGCCCACGACCATCTCAATCAGGCGCTCAAATATGAAAGTCTGATTACAACAAACCGGCAGCTCCTGGCCCACATTTATTTGACCAGTGGGGTCATCAAGTTTAATGAGGGTTTTTTTGCCGATGCCATGGCCGATTACCAAAAATCATCGCAAATTGCCCAGGCATCTGAGGATCATCGTCTGCGCGGGGTGACCCGCATGAATCTGGGAGTATCTGAGTACGAATTTGGGAATTTTAAAGCTGCAGCCGAGCATTACAGCGCTGCCCTCGAAGAATTTAAACGAGGTGCCCAGGTTGATTTTTTGGTACGAACTTACTGCAACTTAGCTGATGGGCTGACTCGTTTGGGACGCTGCGACGAAGCAAATCAGTATCTGGCTGAAGCCCTGGAAGTAGCAGAAAAACTCAAAGATCAAGAAGAAAAACTGGGAGTTTTAGTCAATCGAGGTGAACTGCGACTCCTTCAGGGACAAATTAGCGAAGCTGAAGAATTCCTCACCCAGGCACTTGAACTCATGACGGAAAATAGCCGCTGGGTTGAATCCTATACCCAGCGTGTGTTAGCCCAGGTGTATCACCTCGATGGCCGCATTGAACCTGCGTTCAAATTGTTGCGCACGGCATTGCAACGCTCGATTGCAACTGGTGATATTCAAAATATCTATCGCTGTTACCTGTACCTGGTTGAAATGCATTATTCACAAAAAAGCTATGATCAGGCTGAAGAATATCTTGAGCTGGCCAAAGGATACATCAAGGAATCCCAGGATATGACGGCTTCGGGGCATGCCCATCGCCTTGAAGGTCAACTGGCCGCTGCCCGTGGACGAGTGGCTGAAGCTGAATCGTTTATTGATTCCAGCATCGCTATCTTCAATCGTCTTGAGGACAAACATAAGCTGGCACTCAGTCACCTGGCCAAAGGGCTGGTCATGGCCCAAAAAGGGGATCTCACTGAGGCACGGCTCCTGATTCAACAAGCCTTTGATGCGTTTGCTGAAATTGGTGCTTCGCTTGATCTCGCCCGTGCCAAAGATACCCTGGAAAAATTAGATCAGGGCAAAGTTCACCTGCTTGTTCCCCAAACTGAAGCCCAGAGTCAACCAGTCAGTACCTACTCTGGCGTTTCAGATCTCCTGTTAATCATGCGCCTGATGGAAGCCGCACCGAGCCGTGATTTGCTGTTACAGGAATTAACTTCTATTTTGCTGGGACACTTTGACCTTCAGCGGGCCATTGTCTGGGAAGTCCGCGAGGAAAAAATCAAAGCCGTGAGCGGGCTCAAACCCAACGAAACGCCTCCGCCGATTGAACGACTCCTGCGCACGGCACTGAGCGACCGACGCTCATTGCCGCCAGGACAATTAATTCATCTGATCGAAGACCGCCCGGTTGTCCGCACGGTCCTCTGGCTTGAAGCCCGCCCTGGTGGTCGAGGGTTTGATCTGGAGCGCCTTCGTCCCTATTTAAAACAGGCAGAAATGGGGCTCGAATACGCCTCTATGCGGTCACAAACCCGACTGGCTCAACCAATTGATACGGCGCATTCCCGAACTCACAACAAAGTGCCCGGCTTTATCTACTCCAGTCCGCTGATGGTTCAACTGGTAGACCGGATCCAGCGCATCAACCGGTCTGACGTGCCAGTGCTCATCACTGGTGAATCAGGCACTGGAAAAGAGTTGATTGCCCGGGCGGTTCACGCTGAATCCAAACGGCGTGACAACGTTTTCTTGCCGTTTAACTGCACAACGTCAACCCGCGATATGATTGATAGCCAGTTGTTTGGCTATAAACGTGGGGCCTTTACTGGTGCCTATTCCAATCATCTTGGAATTATCCGGGCGGCTGAAAATGGCACTTTGTTTTTGGACGAAATCGGTGACCTGGCGCTTGAAGTCCAGCCCAAACTCCTGCGATTTTTACAAGAACATGAAATTCAACCACTGGGCGAAACAATGCCGATCCAGGTGGATGTCCGGGTGATTGCTGCCACCAATGCCGATTTGGAACAGGCGGTTCAAGAGGGCCGGTTCCGGGAAGACCTTTATTTCCGGCTGAACGTGATTCACCTTCACGTACCGCCTTTGCGCGAACGACGTGATGAAATTCCAATTCTGGCCGCTCACTACCTGGACCAATGCACCACTCGTGAACGCAAGAAAAATATCACCTTTTCGCGTGATGCCCTGCATGCCCTCTCCGACTATTACTGGCCGGGGAATGTTCGCCAGCTTAAAGCCGAAATTCAGCGGGTGGTCGCCTATACCAATGACGGCGAAATGATTATGCCGCCTGATTTATCATCGGAAATTACGACTCCACGGTTTCACCCAACCCGGAGTGGCACCGGCAGTCCACGCCCAACTGAATCAGAGGCCACCTCATACCATAACCTGCCTCGATTTTCGTCAGCCACTCCTCCATCGTCGGACGGAGGATATGCGAGTCCTCCTTCTCCAGGTCTTCCGCAGTATTATGAGGTTGAAGCCCATCCTCTGGCAGCCGCAGCGGCAGCCGGGGCCGGAGCCTTTGCCAGTTCAGGAAGTGCCCCTGGGTCAAATAACCGCACATTGCGTGAGGAAACTGATGAACTCGAACGGCGGCGGATTCTGGAAAAGTTAGCGCAGACTGGAAACAATGTTTCACGTACGGCTCGCGAACTGGGCCTGTCCCGACGTGGCCTCAAACTCAAAATGGAACAACTGGGAATCGACACTTCCCGAATAGCCATTTAAGACAGAATGAAGAATGAAGAATGAAGAATGAAGAAAGTTTTTGGTTCTTGGTTCTTGGTTCTTGGTTCTTGGTTCTTGGTTCTTGGCTCTTGGTTCTTGGTTCTTGGTTCTTGGAAGATATTGATTCCAAAGAATTAAGTACGACGTACTAAATTTCTTCATTCTCAATTCTTCATTCTCAATTCTTCATTCTTCATTCTCAATTCTTCATTCTTCATTCTCAATTCTTCATTCCATGATTCCTCTCATTGCCTTTCAAGGTGA
>DAOQNB010000733.1:0-3809 GCA_035335845.1 Acidobacteriota bacterium
AAGCACCAAGCACCAAGCACCAAGCACCAAGCACCAAGCACCAAGCACCAAGAACGATCAATTCTTCATTCTTCATTCTTCATTCTTCATTCTTCTTCATTTTCTTGAATTTCCCTATATCAGGAATCAACCTCCTCAAATGAGGAAATCAGATTCTCCCCTAACCACCGGTTCCTTTGAGATTTCCTTTCGGAGTCGAGGGGATTGAAAAATTATTGCCTGATTTGAAACCGTTTCAGCGTTCCTTTTGCGGCAGAAATCAATCCGTTTCAAAAAAAATCTCCTTGCATATCAATTCTCTAACGTGTTGTGGAAATTGTATTTCCCCGAAACCCTGAACCCTGAACCCTGAACCCTGTTTTTCGGATTTTCACAGAAGTGGCACAGTGGTTGCCCATAGGTAGATCGTTCAGTTCGATTGAGGAGACACCGTTTCATTCCCTATAACCAATTTTTGGAGTACAACACCGTATGCGAAACAGAAACTTTTCCCTTCTTGCATTTACCGTTTGGTTTTTGGCGACATTTGTCATCAGCCCCAACTTCACCGCCCACGCCCAGGGTCCACACGTTCTTCGGACTCCGGATGAACGCAATGTATTTATTTTGGGCAAAGACAAACCCACCCGGATCGGCGTCAGCGATCTGGCTGACGGCGAATCAAAAACCTTTACTGTCAATAACAGCACCATCGTGGTCACGCGCAAGGGCGAGAGCCTGACGGTTCTGGTTGACGGCAAAGAAGTCAAGGACCTGGATGGAATGCCAGGTGAAGCCGGAAAACGTGTGTTTATTATGACCGATCACGATGGCGCCCATCCAATTGATGGTCTTACTGATGGACAGGTCATGATCTTCCGTGAAAAAGACGGCAATGGCGTGGTAAGCAATACCAAACTGGTTATCACCAACCAGGGCAAAAACCTTACGGTTTTTCAAAATGATGCCAAAACTGAGTACAACGTCGTGGACTTTGCCGAAGGTGAATCCCGAACGATTGTGAGTGGAAAAGCCACCATCACGGCTACCCGCAAGGGCGAAGCGTTTGTACTGGCCAAAGATGGCAAAGAGTTTCCAGCCGAGCCAGTGATGATCCGGATGCGCGGCGACCACTTCAAAGTTGCGGCCCCTGGCGATGCCAAAGAAGGCGACCACAAGTTTGTGTTTGTTGAAAAGATTGAAAAAACCGATGGCCCAATGAAAGTTAAAACGTTTGAATCATCCGTCAATGTGATGCTTGATGATTCTCAGGAACTGGTGATCAATAATCAGGGCCAGGTTCAGAAATACTCACTGAAAGATATGAATGATGGTGAAACCCGCACCTTTACCTCTGGCAACGACACCATTTTGGTGACCAAAAAAGATGGTCACTTCCAGGTAATGGTCAACAAACAGGGTTCCGAAAACTAATCTCAGGATTTTTGACTGCCTCTCGAAAGATGGCGTGGGGTTTGAGGTTTGAGAACACATTCTTAACCTCAAGCCCCCATTTTTTTGTCTCAATTCTCCCGGTTTATAGTCAGCACCCCGTCCTTGACGTAGCGAAAAACATAACCCGCCCACGTCCGGAAACCTGGAACCCGGAACCCTGAATTCCTCACACATACTTAATGCCAACTTTGGACAGGAATTCTTTCGGCGGGACACTTCCGACCATAGCAAACACGACATCGTTTGGGACCACCGCCAGTTCTTTTTTGCCACGGGCTGATTCCAGCACCACGTCATCATCCCGAATCTCACGGATTGCCGCCCCAAAAAAAGCCTTAATCCGGCCTTTATCAATGCAGTAATAGACCCACATTTTGTTTTCCAGAGTCAGGTCCTTTGGAAAATCAGACCGAATCACCAGTGTGACCTCATTCCCACCTTCTTCTGGAAAAACAACGGTGCCGTCAGGCTGGCGTTTTCCAGCCAAATCAACGGCAGCTTCAACGGCTGAATTCCCAGCGCCGACAATCATCACCTTTTGATTTTGAAAGTCACTGGCGGCTTTCAGGCGATAACGGACCCGCGCAGCGGTTTCGCCTGGAACACCAAGTTTTCGTGGCTCCCCGGCATTTCCAATTGCCAGAATTACTTTGCGGGCGCGGTATCCGTCTGGATTCTTCACGGTTTTGACCACAAAGAATCCTTCATTTTGCTCAAGCCCGGTGCAGCCCTCAAATTCGTGAATCGTCAGCCCAAGATGGGCCACTGACTCATCCCACCAGGAAATCATGCGTTCTTTGAGGTCACCGGTTCCTTCTAATTTAATTGGGCCCAATTGTGAATCATCAGGAACAAACGGGTTAAAGGCGACATATTTTCCAGCCGGATATTTCTCGGCAATCGTGGCATAGCGGCGTCCCTGTTCTAATGCCAGATAGCGCAAGCCTTTCTCCGAGGCTCGGGCTGTCGCCGCCAGACCTGCCGGGCCAATCCCAATAATTGCGACATCGTATGCGACATCAGGCGGACCCGGCTGCTGGTTGACCACTTCGGCAATTTTGTCAATCGCGGTGCGGCCTTCCCGAATGGCATTTCGGATCAATGGTACCCCAGAGACATCCCCGACCAGATAAATTCCAGGTACATCCAGGGTTTCAAATCCTTCGGCGGCACTTTTCCGCAGTGGTCTGGGGGGTTCACGAATTTCCAGCTTGGTATTGATCAAAACACACGATTGCGGCACGGTTGGGCAGGCTTGCTGACATCCGGTATCCTCCATACATTGTTCATAGTTGACCACCACGGCGTGATGTTCCTGCTCGTCAAACCCAAGCACATCCTGCGGGCAGGCCAGAATACAGGCGTGGCATCCAATACAGGTTTCATAATTGATGATTGGATGTGGAACAGGCCGCTGTTTGGCCGATTCTTTCGCCAACTCTCGCTGCTCAGCCGATTCCCAATGATCAGCATATCGGGTATCAGCAAATTTGGGGGGCACCTCATGAAAATCGATCACCTGACCACTCAGGCGTTGCAAAATCTGGCGACGGCGGAACACATCAAGCACCAAAAACCCGGTGGCAGCCAAAGGAATCACACTTAAAAAGAGTGTCCAGTCCGTCAGACACATGCCTCCAAACCGGGCGCCGAGCGAGGTCCATTCCCAGGCTTTTCCACCCCGATAGGCATCGCCAATTGAAATCACTGGTTTTTCTTTTCCAGGTGGATGGAGCGCGGCAATCACCTGCCGATCTTTCCCGTGCTGCGGATGACACGAAGCACAATCCATATGAAACTGATTGGCCAGCACATCAAGCTGGTGCGCGGTTTCAACCCCAATTGACTGGCTATGACAAACGGCACATTTGTTGCGGTCAATGGCGCGGGTTGCAGCCGGAGTGGCAAACGAGGTATGACAACCTGAACATTTCCAGTCCTGATTGACAGATGCCGCCATATGAACCAGATGGAACTGTTCCCTGGGGGAAAGATATTCTGGAAGCACCATATGCTGGTTCACGGGTTTGGTCCAAACCCAGGTTCCATCCACAATTGGATATCCGATGCCACCGCCATGGGGCGCCGTCAGTCTGTGACCATCTGCCTTGACCGCTTTAGGGTGCCGTGGATGTTCGCGATGACAATCCACACACATGCTTCGGGAAACGTGACCAGGCTCAAATTTCAACCCCTTATGCTCAGTATGGCAGTCAGTACATCCAATCCCAACCCGGTCATGAGCCGCAATGACAGTCGGATTAAAATGGCTGGTTTGATGGCAATCAATACACTGGGTCTGCATGCTGCCACCTGAGGGATGACACACAGCGCATTTGTTTTCAACCAGGCTGGTCGCAACCAGTTTATGGCGT
>DAOQNB010000734.1:0-3800 GCA_035335845.1 Acidobacteriota bacterium
TGTACCACGATCATCGAAAACGGGATTGATATCCCGTTGGCCAATACCATCATCATTAACCACGCTGAAAACTATGGGTTAGCTCAATTGTACCAGCTTCGCGGACGGGTTGGACGTTCGAGCCGTCGCGCCTATGCCTATTTGCTCATTCCACCCGAAGGCCAGTTGACGAGCATTGCCCGGCAGCGACTGGCGGCTATTCGGGAATTTTCAGACCTGGGGGCCGGGTTTCGGATTGCGGCACTTGATCTGGAGCTTCGCGGGGCAGGGAATATGCTCGGCGGCGAGCAATCTGGTCATCTCGATTCCATCGGATTTGACCTGTATTGCCAGATGCTGGAGCAGACGGTGAAGGAATTGCGCGGTACGGTGATTGAAGATGACGTCAACACCTCAATCAATCTCAACCTCGATATTCGGCTCCCTGAAGACTATATTGGCGACATTAGCCAGCGGTTGCGCACCTATAAACGGATTTCGTCAGCCTTTGATGATCGAGCCCTTGAACTCCTGGGTCAGGAGCTGGATGATCGCTATGGCCCACGTCCGGTGCAGGTTGATAACCTCTTTGAATATGCGCGGTTGCGGCGTGAAGCCTCACCGATGGGCATTCTTTCCGTTGACTATGAACAGGGCATGCTCATGCTCAAATTTAGCGACCGGGCCCGCATCAACCACGAACAATTACTGGCCTGGGTCACCACCAATCCACAAGTCAGCTTTTCACCTTCCGGTCTTTTCAAATATCCTGTGAAATCTGCGAACAATGCCGAATTTTTTGCCCAGATTCACACTGTGCTGGCCAAACTCAAGCCGGCGCCCGAAGCTGAATCTTCAACTGTCAGAAAGGCTTAAACTGTGCACGTTATGAAATACGCACTCATTCCATCCGCTCGAACATTGACCGCCTGTGTACTGGCGCTGACTTTTATTGTGGTTCCCACGGCCCGAGGCCAGGAGCCCGAGGTGATTGACCAGACGATTGCCCGTGTTAACCGCGACATCATTACCCGTTCGATGTACAAGAAAGCGGAAAGCCGCTTGAAGGAAGAACTCCCCCAAATCACCCCGGATCCAAAAAAGCAGGAGGAACTGCTTGGGAAGTTGCAAAAACGGATTCTGGCATCGCTGATTGATGACAAATTGATTGCTCAACGGGCGGATGAACTGGGTATCAATGTCGAACCTGAAGTGAATCAGGCCGTGATCGAACTGTGCAAACAGAACAATTTAGAACTGGCCGCCTGCCAGGAAGCAATGGAAAAGCAGGGCCTGTCAATGGACGAAATCAAAGGCAACTTTCGCAATCAGTTGCGCAAACGGTCCTTGATGTCGCAGGAAGTTTATGGACCGATTTTTGAAAAATTGACCGAAGCTGAAAAGAAAGACTATTACGCCAAACATAAAGATCAATTTTCGATGCCTGGGGAAATGGTCCTGAGTGAGATTTATGTCAGTTACACGGCTGAGACGCTCAAAGATGCTGAGGCTCGGGTTCGTGATGCGATGGCAGAACTCCGGGCTGGAAAAGAATTTTGCACCGTGGTCAAAAAATATTCTGATGACAAGCGTGCTTCCAAACCCAAGTGTGGAAACCTGCCCCCGTTCAAAGATGGTGAGCTGGCTGATGATTTGAAACGCGAGGTGGACAAAATCAAGCCGGGCCAGTTTACGTCAATTCTCAAAATGCCGAATGCCTTCCAGATTCTCAAACTGGAATCCAGAGTTGAATCCAAAGCCAAACCGTTTGAAGACGTTGCCAATGAAATCTCAAGCCGGCTGGCCTATGAAAAGAGCAAAACCAAGATCAAAGAGTACTTTAAATCCCTGCGTGAAAAAGCCTATATCAAAGTTGCTGATGGATATGAAGATAACTTTGACCTGGAAGACGAGCCAATTGCTGGTGAAACCGAAGGCGGACAATAAGAATGAAGAATTGAGAATGAAGAATGAAGAAATTGTTTGGTGACTGGTTCCTGGTTCTTGGTTCTTGGAGGATATTGATTCCTAAGCACCAAAGCACTAAACACTTGCCTTTTCTTCATTCTTCATTCCCCAAATTTTGCCCAAAATACTGGATCTGTTCCCTGGTTTTAGTACCTGATGAGACCAAAATCAAAGGACAAAAAGGACAAAAAGGACCGAAAGGACCGATTGGAAGTCAGGTTTGTCACCGCGAAGGCTCGATTTCGTTGAAATTCAAGTTCCCTCACTGATCGTGCCGACTGGTGACTGCCCTGGATGACTCGGACGGGTCGGCACTGATCGTTGAGCAACGCGGTGCTCTTTTGGACGAAATTCAGGTCATTCTTCATTCTTCATTCTTCATTCTTCATTCTTTATGCGCCTTGATCTCTTTTTAAAAGTCAGCCGGTTAATTGTCCGCCGAACGGTGGCCCAGGAGGTGTGTGCTGCCGGAGCGGTTGAAATCAATGATCAGGTTGCCAAACCTTCCAGGGAAATTCGGGTCGGTGATGTGCTTTCACTCCGGCTCCGAGGCCGAAAACTCAAAGTCAAAGTCTTGCACGTTCCCCAGAGCAAAACCTTGAAAGGCATGGCGGCTTCTGACCTGTATGAAGTCCTGTCCGAAGAGCGCAAATCAATGTCCGAAGAGCTTTTCTCAGGTTTAGCCGATGATTGACCTTCTCCGTGATGAACACAGTTCTTTTCCTGCACGAAAGGAGCACCTCTCATGCGCAAGCTGCAACTTCTGATGGTGATCGGGTATGGTGGGTTAATTGGTGTGGGATTGGGCCTGCACCTGACATCGAGTGTAGTCCTGGCACGACCTGAATTTCTGCAGGAGGCGCGTGACCTGGGCTATACCGTCAAAAACTGTCAGTACTGTCATCTGATGCCGACTTCCAAAGGTCTCAATGATCGGGGAAAATTCCTGGTTGCTGAAAAAGAGCGACGCAACGCTGAAGAAGTTGATGTAAGCTGGCTGAAAGACTACAAAGAACAGACCAGCAACAAAGAAAAATAATACCAATTTGCAATGGAACTCTCGTGTTAGATAACAGTCAAATAGTTCAATCAAATGGGCTTAGTGAACTACTGACTATTGACCACTGACTACAAACTGGCATAAGCGATTCGCACGAGTTCGCAAGAGAGGGGTTGGGATGTCATTGCTAGAAAAACACCTCGATGTGTTGCGGGATGCGCACCATTTGCTGCGCGAAACAGAAGCCAAACTGGCGAACCTGCTCTCTGATCCAGACAATGTGACCTACGAAGACTTTGACGATATGTGTGACACCCTCAACACCGCGGCTGCCCGGTTGCGGTATGTTCGGGTTTTTATTGAGCCCATGCCCGATGATGAAGATTTAGACCGGACACTGAGCTAAGTGGTTTCATCTTCACCTGGAAGTGTATGAAACGATTTCACTTATTCTTTGGCCTGATACTTCTGGTTGTGTTTCTCCTGACGGGCCAGTACATGGATATTGTCCATCATCACCTGGCTGAAATGGCAGACAAGCCTCGGTTGCTGATGCGAAGCCGTCATATCTACATTCTGCTTTCCACGTTTCCACACCTGATCCTTGGCGGTTATTTCCAAACAAACACCATCGTTTGGCGAAAGCGGCTGCAATGGCTCGGATCAAGCCTGATCACCATCGGTTCACTGCTGCTTGTGGTTGCTTTTTTTACCGAGCCCTGGCGGCAAAGCTGGGATATGCCACTTGCACTCGTGGCGGTTATTGCGTTGCTGACAGGAGTGATGAGCCACGTGGTGAGTGGATGGAAAATCTGGAGCTGAAGACGGCGGGCTGAAAATACCAGGGCTAAGG
>DAOQNB010000735.1:0-3794 GCA_035335845.1 Acidobacteriota bacterium
CAAAAACAATCCGGCTTTGAAGTAGATCCACGATTTGCTTTCAAGATCACGCATAGGTGAAGGCAACTGCCCTGGTTCAAAATCT
This sequence comes from Acidobacteriota bacterium, assembly GCA_035335845.1. Classification (GTDB taxonomy): domain Bacteria; phylum Acidobacteriota; class Blastocatellia; order Chloracidobacteriales; family Chloracidobacteriaceae; genus JACQXX01. Next base: position 86 of record DAOQNB010000735.1, read on the forward strand.
TTATGGAAAACCCAAATGTAGTGATATGGCTTGAGAAATTACAGTCTCCGAGTGAAGAAGAGCGAGTGGAATCCCTCAATGAGCTGGCTTATGAATATGACGAACGAGCTTTTGACCTCATTGGTCAGGCTATTTCTGATCCTTCCCCCAATGTCAGGGAAAACGCTATTCGCACAGCCCAAAATATCAAAGCCCCCCAATTTATCGAACCGATCATCCAGGCACTAACCGATCCAGCTTTACACGTTAGAGAGACGGCAGCCTATGCCTTTGCATTCTTTCCACCTGATATCCGGGCTCTTGAGCCATTGCTCCTGGCGGTAAAGGACCCGGCTTCTTCAGTGAGTCGTGGCGCCGCAACCTCTCTGGTGGCAATGTATGCCCACGCACCAACCCGAGATTCAGTCATTATCGAGCACTTGCTTGAAGCATTGGCCAATCCATCTCCGGATGTTCGTTCCAGTGCAGCAATGGCCCTGGGCAAAATTTGCGAACTCTCTGCCGTTGAACCACTTATCAAACTTTTGCAGGATAGAGATTCAAGCGTTCGCTATGAAGCCGCCGAAGCGCTTGGATTGCTTGGTGATAAACGAGCGGTTGAGCCATTGATTCAATGCCTGGAAGATTCAAACTATCGGGTTCGGTCTCACGCAGCATCGGCTTTGGGAAAACTTAATGATCAATCTGCGGTGATGCCGTTAATGCACCTTTTGATTCATGGAGATCCTTTAAACGACCAGCCCACGGCGGCTGGAGCATTGGGAGAACTCAGAGACGAACGCGCCGTTGAACCACTCATCAACCTCTTTGAAAAAGCTGACGATCTGTATCAATCAACCTTTCTTTCAGCATTGGGCAAAATCGGCGGCCCCAAAGCCACTGAGCTGATTCTGAAAGTCTGTTCAGATCCGGACCGGAGAACCAGGCATCGGGCGGCTTTCTCGTTTTTTAGGCTTCAGGGCCAAACATCAGTTGAAGCACTCAAAAAGGCACTGACAGACGAGGATTTCCGAATTCGCGAACGGGCAGCTGTTGCCCTGCGAAGAAATGCTGATGCTGCCATTGAAGAATTGCTGGTTGCGCTCAACGACCCGGAACCAGATGTTCGCGTTGCGGCTGCCGTGGGATTGGATGATTGCTATGACGAACGAATCATCGACCCACTGATTGAACGGTTGAGAACTGACCCGGATGCAGACGTTCGCCATCGAGCCGGAGCAGCACTACTACAGGAATATGATGGACCGAAATGGTATACAGATGAAGTACTTGCGGCGTTTCTAAACGCTTTCGATGATCCTGAAAAAAAGGTTCGTAATATGGCAATTTGGGCCTTTGCCCACAACGATGAACCTGAACCACAAATAACTGAGCGAGTACTTCAATTCCTTGAGGATAAAGACCACAATACCCGCTATGGTGCCCTGCGGGCGCTGGAGCACATCGCTGACGCTTCTGCCATCCCAGCAATTTTAAGGCATCTGGAAAATGAACCTGATTCATACAATCGGGAAACCGCGATTGATTTCCTGGCGAAGTTCAATACTGAGGCGGTCATCGGAGGATTCATTTCCTTGCTCAATGATCGAGCACCTCAAGTTCGCGAACGGGCGGCCCAGGTTTTTGCCCATCTGAACTCAACTGATGAGCGGATCATCCCTGCCCTTACACGGGCACTCAATGATCAGGCGCTCCGGGTTCATATTGCAGCCGCTGATTCATTGATTGACTTGCATCAACATCCAGACCTTGATTTGGTTATCCAGGCTGCCAAAAGCTCAGATTTTGTTTCCCGATGGAAAGCATTGATCACATTGGGGAGAAGTAAGGATGAGCACGTCTTTGACGTCATTGTTGAAGCTTTACATGATGAAGATGAACGGATTTGTAGCTCTGCGGCCTCTGCCCTGGGGGAATTTGGGAGTGAAAAGGCAATTGAGCCCCTGCTCACCTTTGCTCACAAAGATATGCCACGTGACAGGTATTCAGTGGTTTCAGCTCTGGGAAAGATTCTTCACCCGCGCTCAGTTGAAGCATTACAATCATTTTTGAATGATGATGATCCAGTTGTACGCCTGCACACCGGGCATGCGCTGGATCGGTTAAAACAGCGTCTCAGTACTGATCAAAGTGATTAGAAGTAAATTGTTATGACTTTTGAACTCAGTCAATCAAGAATCAACCTTGAAACACCTCAAGCTCAGGCGTTGTTTGATGCACTCCAGGGAGTATACGGTAACGGGGCGGTGATTCTGTGCTGCCTAAAATCCACTGAAATCAGTAGTTTAATGAATAACTTCTGGCTCTCTGTACCAGAACTCGTCATCTCTCAATTTTTGAAATCCCAAACCGTAAAGCAAGCAGTTCCCGAATTGAAAGTTGATGACGAACTGATACTTCCGGCGCTCCATCCCTTGAACTCCTACGAATTGGAAGGCAGCCTGACCCAAATCCTCATCAATGGCGGGGCATACACCCAATGGCAGTCTTCTGAAGATGAAGCCCGTTCCCTGACCCGCAATTTTCTTAATCTGGTGGCGGCTGAAAAGTATCGCTCCCACGTAAGCGGCATTCGGTTTTACTCAGCCTGGACAGATTGGTTTTACGATGTGGCCTGGGATTCGACATTTGTTATTTACAACGCGGCAACCCAAAAATGGTGGCTACTTTGTACCACGGACACCGATTAATCATGCCACATTCTGCTTCTTCAAAACTTCTGATCCTGGATGTTGATGAAACGCTGATCTTTGGGACGGAACATCAACTCAATCGCCCACCTGACTTTCAGGTTTTTGGGTATTCAATTTACAGGCGCCCCGGTGTGGACGAGTTCCTGACATTTTGCTTTGACCGTTTCCGGGTCGCGATCTGGTCGTCTTCAAGCGAAGATTATGTCCAGGCAGTGGCGGCTCATTTGATTCCAGCAGGTCACCAGCTTCAATTCATCTGGTCGCGCAAGCAGTGTACCTTGAGTTATGACTATGACCTTCGTGACCATTTCTGGACCAAAAAACTGGTGAAAGCCAAACGCAAAGGATACAACCTGGAGCAAATGATTGTTGTTGATGACAGCCCTGAAAAACACGTGCATAACTATGGCAATCTCGTGAAAATAAAAGCATTTCACGGCGAACTGGATGATGATGAATTATCACATTTGATGCGCTATTTAGAGCATTTGGACCAGTTTCCAAACATCAGAGCCATCGAGAAACGCTGGTGGCGGAATTCCTTTTGAACAAACAAAGATTCACGTTTATTTCATTACAAACCGGTATTATTTTCAATCGCTTGACTGCTTTCCCATTGGTAAAAATGGAGAAAGCGAATCATCAAACAATTTGGATTTCCCTCAGCCCTCAGCCCTCAGCCCAATAGTATTTCACCCTTGTCCTTCAGCTTGCTGGGCCATAACTTCGCCGACCAGATAGAGTGACCCGGTGACCAGGACCAGTCCTGTCGGCGGGGTCAGTCCATGGGCGCGCTGCAACCCCGAAGCAACACAAACGTCAGTATAAATTGAATACTCGCGCCAGTATTTTCGGGCAGCTTCGGCCAGTTCGTCCGGCGAGTAGGTGCGGGGATTGCCGCTCACTGGCACACAGACGATTTTGGCCACGTGCGGCGCCAGCAATTTCAGAAGATCTTCGGCGGGTTTATCACGCATCGCGGCAAAGACCAGCGTAATGGGACGGTTTTTGACTCC
>DAOQNB010000736.1:0-3793 GCA_035335845.1 Acidobacteriota bacterium
GGTTCTGCGGGTCACCAAACTGGTCAGTGCCAAATGTTCCCAGCCCCCGCAGGGTAAACGAAAAGGTCAATTGTCCTGACGTCGCGACCCCGGTGTTGATACTTCGATAGTTGAGTTCGATGCTGGCACAGCGAAACGCATACCCAACATAGCCGCCAGACCGGATCAGTCCGTTACGCCGGAACTGATTGGCATTCAGGTTGAACGCTTTTGAAAAGTCATAGGAAATATTAAACCCGCTATAGAGTCCGCGCGTGTCATTGCCCACATCAATCGCACTGATAATCTGATTTCCCGCAAATGTGCCCGGTTCAAACTGATTGGGAAGGAATTCCAGGCGGTTGCTGTAGTACCACCGTTGTTGAAGCCGGAAATTCGGACGGGAAACTCCGGCGGCGACCCCAAACCCACGAACCTGATTTTCGCGGGTGTCATAATCAAGTCGCACATCCGCAAACATTGACGACATCGGCGAATAACGAACCTTGAGGTTGAGCGGGGAAAACCGTCGTGGCCGCCCGCCATAGTTAAAGCCACTCAGGCTTTGAATCGGAACAATCTGATTGCGCTCGCCTTCAACCAGTGCGCCGCCAAACGTTGGGTCAAAAAAGTACTTCTGTGTCAGGGCAATGCTCAGAACTTCGCGTGCCTGCAGATACTGTTCGCCTTTGTCGGATTTAGCCGCCAGCGACTGCCCGGAATCGGCTTTTTCATCGTCTTTTTCGTCATCATCCTCTGTCTGGGGCGCGGCTTTGTCCCCAGTCGCCGATTTGTCTTTCTTTCCGTTTTTCTTTTCTTTTTTCCCTCCCAATCGCCGTGGAACCAGAAACCGATTGACGAGCGCATATTCCAGTTCGTTGGTGTTGGTAAAGGTATCCAGCACATCAAACCGCAACATTCGGCCAAAATCGTCAATTCCAGCCACGCGTCGGTACGTCAGATAGGGTTCGATCACGTGTTTCAGGCGCGGTTTGCCTTCGTCAGTGTAAAAAATCTTTTCCAGTGCTGGGGGCCGAATATCAAGTGAGAAATCAACAAAGTTTCGGAAGAGTGAGCGGCCACTGGTACCAAGGTTGCTGACCGGCGTGCCAGGTTTGGCGCGACCAGCTTCAAAAATTGGAAATGATGTTTCGGCTCGCGGGGTGAGGGCTGTTTTGGGATCAAAGGTGTTGCTGTAGTAGGTAGACCGAACCGCCACACTTGGCGTAATCGCCCACCCGGCAAAACTGGCAAATGGAAATGTCAGTCGAGGTTGGGCGTCCAGCCGCTGGACAAACGTGGGGGTTTCAAAGGTGACCCCCGAGTTGATGGTTTCTTCGCGGCGTAACCCTGACAGACTGGCTTCACCGCTCAAGTAAATGGGTAAGTTCTTCAACGGTGTCGGGAAAACTGAAAATTCAAAGCTGGGAATACGTCGGATATTGACGTCAACCGCCTGGGTTCGGCCATCCTCGACCGGAACACTGACCCGAGTCGTGCGGGATTCAGCCAGCGCATTAAATGTAAAGTTGCGAAAATTATTATTTAAATAGAGTTGTGACCGCTTTTCCGGGTTGAAGGCTTCTTCGACGTCGTTGGCAAAAATTGACCGGAAATCAAGGTTGCTGGTGAAGTTGATATCCACTACGCCCAGAAAGCCATGTGGAAAGTGTTGCACCCCCTGCGCAAAAAAGAGCGTTCCGCCCTGGTCCGGAGTTGATTCACTTTCTTTTTCGCCAAGCACGCGATCAAACACCGTGTAGGACCCAGCTTTGATATAGGAATCATCACTCGTTCGGGCCCGAAACGTCGCACCAACACCAAACCCGCGTTGGGTGTACACATCACCGCGTAAAAGGACATCGGCGCTCTCACCGAGGGTTTGATAATAGGTGTTTCGGAAAAAGCGCCCGGTGTTGGTGGCCGAGCCAGTGCTTGGAATCAAAAAGCCGGATTGGCGCTGGCGGCGATTGATCGGGAGTGAAATGAAGGGAAAGTAGAAGATCGGTACGCCGCGAATTCGAAACAGGCTGTTGCGCGAGGTGATGCGTTTATTGACCGTGACGTCCGTTTTTCCCGAGGAAATTGTCCAGAGCGGAACCGCATCTTCACAGCACGATGTAACCCGTGCGTTATAAAGCACATAGGTGTCAAATCCGGTTTTATCCACCCGGTCAGCGACAAATTCAATCAGCGTGCCGTCCTTATTTTGATCAGTGTAGCCAGTGGCATCCACAAAGGTGCCTTTTTTGGTGCGGATGTTGAGTTCGGCCTGGGTGGCCGTAATCCGCTGGCGCGGTGCCGGATCATACACGACGTTGCCGGTGGCAACCGCATCGCCGGTTTTTTCATTGTAGACAGCATGGTCGGCCTGCAACCGCGAGCCTTGATAGTAAATGTTGACATACCCATCCGCCGTGTAGATGTCACCATCCTTGCGTTGCTCATCGGCTTCGAGCAATACCTGTTGCTCGTCACCAGGTGGCGGCGCCGTGGTCGGTGCCTCTTTTTCCTGGGGGGCAGCCAGTTGCCGACGCTGTTTCCGTTTTTCTTTCTCACTGGCTGAATCAGATTTGGTGTCGCGTTCAACTGGAATTTCAACCGGGAGCACCGGGGAAGTGATTTTTGTTTTTTCACCCGGCGGCGATTGCGGTTCGCTCGGGGGGGCCGGAGGAGACTGCCCGAAAACGTTTGAAATCACGAGGAAGCCGGCCAGAACACCGCAGACAACCCTGGAAAAATGAGCGGACATCCTCCGCAAAAAATAGCAATAAACAGAAAGTGGTGACGCCATGTGATTGAAAAAGAAAACGATAAGGGGTGGAAAACCAACTATGTGCTGAATCAAACCCGCGGATTATAGTGATTTAAGGGAAAAGATCAAAGGCAGGGGAGGGAAGCCGTTTTTAGGCCCTGCGATTGCCAGTGAACAAATCCCCTTCGAGAAACAAGCCTGTCAATTCAATTTTCGACCAGTCGTTGGGAGTCTACACCAGTTCATTGCTCGGTAAGTTCCCGCTCGCTGGTGAATCATTTGAAATTCCCATAAAACTGTACGTGGCTCTTTCGATTCATACAGCTCCTCGGAAAGTTTGGCGCTTGTCACTGCGTAATCCATTTGATCCGGTCGGCGTGTCGGCGTTGAGCGTTGAGGCCGGGGTGATGATGGTTTTGAACCCCAGAAGCTGGCCTTTTTGTCAGGATCAACGTGACCGGCTTTTACTCCCGCTGAAGGATGGAATTTCACCACCACGAAGATGAAGTTATTGTGGCTGGTATTGCGATAGCTTTTTAGAGAACGATTTCCTGAGTCTTTATTTTGGAAGTCTCAGAAATCATTGAGGAAGTTGGTTTTATTTTCTGTGTGTTTCGTGTATTCCGTGGTTTTTTTATCTGAAATTCTACACCAGTACTGCTCTGTTTCCCCATATCGCTCTGGTTTCCAGAGAACGGATTGCATTGGAATGGAATCCTCGTATTCAGCCTGTCAAATTCAGACTGGGTTGAAATCTGGTGTCGAAAACTGGGTGGGTTTTTCTTTTGGATACCAGAGGCTGGAGATATCAATAACCATATGAAAAGTAATGATTTAAAAGTATCTCATATCATAATTGTAATATATTTCCTGGTTGGATGAGTTGGTTAGCCTGACATTGCAATCGTGACACGAAATTTCAGAAATAGGAAACCGCGATACTTGAAAAGGTTTGATCCGCTCGAGGAACCGTTCTGAACAATTCTGGGCACCTGCGAGTCACCGTTTCGCCATCAGACGTCACCGTGGACTATGTGCGGGCCTTCTTGCCTGGCGACG
>DAOQNB010000737.1:0-3793 GCA_035335845.1 Acidobacteriota bacterium
AAAATATTGTATTTTCTTCAGCCCTTAGCCCGATACCCTCAGCCCAAATTGGTATTAGTTTCCTTTGCCAAGATTCATCTGGGCCAGAAGCGTGGAAAATTCAGGTTGATCCCGCAGTGGATCAAAAATCGGATCAATGTTGGCAAACGGGGTCAACAATTGCTTTTTTGCAATCGCTTTGGCCAACCAGAAACAGGACTGTTCAGTTTCTCCGAGCTGGGCATAGATGGTTGACAGTTTATAGCTCAATGACTCGTGGTCTGGGCGAGCCAGAATCATCTCGGCCTCTTTGCGGAGTGCCTCTCGGAATCGAGTAATATCCGCCGGGTCACCTGAATCACTGGCAAAAACATCCTCGGTGTTGTGAACCCGCTCATAGAACGAAGATTTTTCCAATTCATAAGCCCGCATGGCTTTGGCGTAATTGCCTTGTTTCGCCAGGATTGGATTGAGGTTGGAATAGACATAATAAAAATAAGGATCAATCTGCCACGCTCGCCGACAATAGCGCCGACCACCTTCAAAATCCCGCTCGAAGTAGCACATCTGCCCCAGGTCAGCCAAAAAGTTTGGTGAGGTTGGCTCCAGTGCGAGCGTGATTTTCATTTCCCGGATTGCTTCGTTGATCCTTCCTGTCACGGCCAGATGGTAGGCATACCAGTGGTGACATTTGGTTGAGTTTGGTGACAGTTCCAGAGCGCGTCGGAAGGCAACTTCAGCTTCATTCCAGTTCCGCTGATGAAACCCCTGAATAAAACCAAGCGTGGCATAGGCTTCACCCAGCTTTGGGTTGAGCTTGAGTGCCTGTTGCAGATGTTCCCAGGCTTCCAATGCTCGTTCGGACCCGACTTCCTCAAAGATCAAGTTATCCGCCAGTCCGAGGTAGGCTTCAGCATACTGTGAGTCAAGTTGGAGCGCCCGCCGATAACAGGCTTCGCTTTCAGCCAGGGATTGCGAATCTCGACGAGACCAGTGATAGCGTCCGTTGAGCACATACCGATAGGCTGTTTCATTGGAGGTTCCCGTCGGGTGGGTCGAAGGACTGGTGGCATCTAACAGAATTCTGGCCACCCGCCTGGCAATTTGATCTTGGTGAGAAACTTTGTTTTCGCCTGTGAAATCAATGACTTCGGTCCAGACTGGCGAAGAGGAGCGGGGAGAAAACATCCGCACGGTGGCCCGGAGACGTCCATCAAGGAGTTGCAGACTGCCTTCGATGACGGCCTGGACTCGCAGCAAGCGGGCAGCCTCAGTTGGGGACAACTCACGGTTTTCAAGAACATTTTCAACTGCCTGGCCTGAAAGGATGGTAAACCCAGGCACCTGACCCAACTGAGTAATGAGGGTATCTGCGGCGCCAACCCCCAGTGCTGGATCGCCGCTCCCAATGACTTTAAATGGAAGAACCGCGATGTTGGTGGCCTGGAGTTCAGCCAAAAAACTGGCTTTTGATGTCAAAAGCGTGGATGGGGTTGAAATCAGGCCCAGGAAAACGACAAGACTGAGAATGGCCACAAATTTGAGATTCTGGAAGGCTCGAACCGGATGAGGGACGGCTGGTTTCTCTGAAAGTGGCATTCTGAGAACCACTGGCCTGGGCGCTTTTTCTGTGATCGGCTCAGGTTTGGTTTCCACCTGGAGTGGTTCCTCAGCGTTGAGGTCAGCTTCTGGTTCAACTGTCTGAAATTCGACAACTGGCAATTCCACTGGTGGGTCAGAGATCAGTGGCGGAAACGAGTCGGGCAGGTCACTGTCTGGCTCAAAGGATTCACCCGCTTCGATGGAAAGTTCGTCTGCCTTTTGCACCAGCGGCAACGTTGGAATAGTGGAGGCATCGTTGATTTCCTGGCGTGAGGTCGTTGATGGCACCATCTGGACATCGGCCACAAACCGGTACCCGCGTTTTGGAACCGTTTCAATAAATTTTACCCCTGGGACACACTCATTTAAGATTCGCCGCAAGGTAGAAATATTGGCATTCAGGTTGTGGTCTTCAACAAAGGTGTTTGGCCAGATGTAATTGATGATTTCATCCCTTGTGACCAGCTTCTGGTTGTTTTGAACCAAAATCAATAAAGTCTGGAACACTTTTGGAGGCAACGGTATAAATTCATTGTTGTATGCAAGGGATTGTTGTGAAAGATCAATTCGAAAGTTGCCAAAGAGAAACAAAGCTGTTTCTTGATTATGAACCTCAGAGCTTAACATCGAGCTTCTCCACAAGAATTTTGAGATAAAAATGATGTTTTATTGAGGATATTTCCGAGAAAATATCCAAAATGGCCTTCAACGATGTTGGAGATGTTTTTCCTGAACGGGTAAGGTTAGCAAGAAGTAACCGGATTGAATAACTTGGCTGATACGGCTAAATCAGCCAGGAAAGATGTCTCCCAACATCACGAAATTTTCTTTTTTTCAGTCAGCCGTCACGTCACCAGTCTTCATTTGCCGTAGAAAAGAAAACGCATCCTGGAGTGTCAGATTACCGACAGCTCCAGGATGCGTTTTCTTTTCTAGCAATTCGCGAGCGTTCTTCAGGCTGGTTGCGTCACCTTGGAATCACCCTGCGAATCAGTTTTCCAAACCACGATCAGGCAGACAAAGGCAAAGATTGCCAGCAGGATAAATCCGCCGGTAAATGATCCGGTCAACTGTTTGATATTTCCGAGGACGAGTGGCGGAAAAAAGCCTCCTAGCCCGCCAGCCGCACCGACCAGACCCGTAACGGCACCCACGGTTTTCGGAAAGTAGTGTGGCACCATTTTAAAAACAGCACCGTTGCCCAATCCAATGGCTGCAGCCATTCCAAGGGCACCAAAGGTGAACGTGGGCATCGTGGGTACGGCCATGAAGAGGGCCATCCCGGCGGTCAGTGGAAAGACCCACATCAAAATAGCTTTTCCCCCAATTTTGTCAGCCAGCATTCCTCCAACAGGTCGCATGGCTGTGGCGAGCACCACAAACCCAGCCGTCCGAAAGCCGGCATCTCCGGGTGTCAGCTTGAACATTTCAGTCAGAAATGTTGGCAGGTAAATGCTCATGGCGACAAATCCGCCAAACGTGAGGAAATAAAACAGGCTCAAGACCCAACTCATTGGTTCGCGCAAGGGTCGTAGACTATCAGCCAGGGTTTTCGGAGGTGCCGTTCGAGGGGCATTTTGGGCAGCCACTGCAAACGCAATGAGCCAGAGGAAGGTGAGAACACCAAACACCCAAAACCCCCAGGCATAGCCAAGCGCACCGGCAATCACAGGGGCGCCAAAGGCTGCCAGCGACTGGCCAATATTTCCGGCGCCATAGACCCCAAGGGCAAACCCCTGCCGATCTGCCGCAAACCAGCCGCTGACAAATCCAACGCCAACCGAAAAACTGGCCAGGGCGATGCCGATAAAGAGCCCACAGGCAATCAACTGGTTATAACTTGACACATATCCCATCAGGAATGCCGGAACAATCGAGCAGGCCATAACGATTGAAAAAATGATTCGCCCGCCGTAGCGATCCGTCAGGATGCCCAGTGGAATTCGCCCCAGACTCCCGAGCAAGACCGGCACCGCCAGCGCAATGCTGACCTGAACTGGATTGAGGTTCAGTGTTTTTTTCAGAATCGGCATCATGGCCGATACCGAGCCGAAAATGGCAAAGCACACAGCGAAAGCTCCAGTGGCCAAAGCCAGTTGAAGCGTGTTTCCGGTTGGTTTCAAAGTAGGGGAATTCATAATATCTCCACGTCAAGGGGGATTCAGGGTTCAGGGTTCAGGGTTCAGGGTTCAGGGTTCAGGGTTCAGGGTTC
>DAOQNB010000738.1:0-3790 GCA_035335845.1 Acidobacteriota bacterium
ACCGATGCGAAGTTCAGTCAGGTCAATACGTTTGGTTCAGATGACACCATTCAGGATGCGCATCTCTCACCCGATGGAAATACCATCTATGTTCTTTCGGCAATGGGAAGCATTCTTGAGTACACCACCGATGGCAGTCTGACATCAGCCCACCCAATCAGTGTGGCTGGTATGAAACTGACAGTCGGCAATGATGGTGCACTCGGCGTATTAGGCTGGGGTGGCACGGAAGAAAATTCAACCAGCCAGGTTCAAGTTGTATCAGCCCAAAAATGATTATTGCTTGAATCAAGGCCAGTTTTCACTGAATCGGGCGGGTAACCGCCCGATTCGCTTTTCGGATGCTCTTTTTTCAGAGGATCGTGAACTATGTCTCAAAAAGTAGCCATTGTGACCGGAAGCACCAAAGGCATTGGACGGGCAGTTGCTGAATATTTGCTCAATGATGGATATGCCGTGGTTATCAGTGCTCGTAATCTGGCTGAGGTTGACACAACTGTTGCTGAATTCAGCCAGGTACCAGGTCGGCAAGTGAGCGGAACGTCATGCGATATGCGTGACTATACCCAGGTTGAATCGCTCGTCCAGCACGCGATTGAAACATTTGGTCGGTTGGATGTCCTGGTCAATAACGCCGGGGTTGGCCGATTTGCCACAGTGGAGGCCATGTCGCCTGATATCTGGCGCGAGGTGATTGAAACCAATCTCAATGGGGTGTTTTATGCCTGCCACGCAGCCATTCCGCACTTGAGAGCGAGTGGTGGAGGATACATTTTCAATATCAGCAGCCTGGCTGGAAAAAATGCTTTTCCGCAGGGGGGCGCCTACAATGCTTCAAAATTTGGATTGAATGGGCTGAGCGAAGTCCTGTTTCAGGAAGTTCGATATGACAATATCAAGGTCAGTTACATTATGCCTGGAAGCGTGACCACCTATTTTAATGGTCATGTGCCGTCACCCGAGGATGATTGGAAGCTGGCGCCGGAAGACATTGCCCAGGTGGTCATTGACTTGCTGCATCACCATCCCCGCAGTCTTCCCAGCGCGGTTGAAATCCGGCCTGCAAAACCAAAGAAGAAATAATACCAGTCAGTAGTCAGTCGTTGATAAGTCAGTAGACCAAACCCTGGTATTTTAGTCTGCAAAGATCTTGAAAGAACTCGTTGCAAATTACTCAAAAAGAACCAAATACGCTTGACAGGCAACTCAAAACCCCAACACTCGACGACTGACGACTGACGACTGACTCCAATTACTTCACTGTAAACAAATCAATTCGTGCCAGAACCCATCCACTCTGGGTCTTCCGAAGAATAAAAACCGCACTTCCTTTCTGATCTTTCTTTTCACCAGTGATCAAGTCAGTTGTGAGGGCTTCAAGATTCACATCAACGGCAACGTGTTGGGTATCAAGTTGACTGGCCCGAATCACCTCGGTTTTCCAGACATCAGGCTTGGTAAGAGCGAGACCTTTCACAAACTTCGGTAATTCTGCCTTGATGACAAGTGCCTCAATCACCGATGCCGTTTTGCTTTGAACCGCTTTTTCAAGCTGGCTGAAATATGCTTTGACTGACTCATCCGGCATGCTGATTTGCTGAAGCTGGGTTTCACTCTCTATAAGTCCCTTGTGAGCTGCCAGGGTACAGGCCAGTTCGGCATTGGCCCCATCTGCCCGACGATAGGCTTCAACTGCGGCCTTAAAGTCTTTGCGGGTCAGGGCTAACTCACCTTCTACAATGGCACTCCACCCGGTGACATAGAGCGGCGTTGGCTTTACATCCAGTGCCTTTTGAAGCGCACTTTGGGTCGCCTCAGATTTCCCCAACGCCAGTTCCACCCGGGCAAGCAACATTTGCGCTGAAGCGTAGCCTGGTTCTTGAGCGACTGTCTGCAATAATTTGGCTTCGGCTTTTTGAAATTCTTTTTGTTCAAAGAGCTGGTTAGCCTCCAAAAAGAGGGAAAAGGAATATTGACGGGGTGGCCGGCTATCATTGTCAAATTGCGATGAATTGGGGTCTAGCTCAAATTTGGTTTGTGGGTAGAGCTTCTCAGGGTCAATTTCAACCCGAACTACCTCTTCGGCAGTCTGAAACTCAACCGATCCAAGTCCTTTTGACGGGATGGCTGCCTTTGTTGTCAATGTCTCACCTTTACCTGTGATGGCTACGACTGGAACGGTGACATCTCCAGTTCCCAAATTACGGAGCACACAGGTCCAGGCGGTTCCGGCTTCATTCTTTTTGGGAAGGCCGATGATCAGGTCAGGTTCAACAATTTCATCCCACCATTGCTTCAAAAATCGCTGCAAAGGTTGGTTGGCGTTTTTATCTGGGCCAATCAGAGTTGACCGGAGCCCTTCGACTGTCAATGGATCCATCGTGGTGCCAGTCAGAATGGTTTTAACCGCAGTTACAACAGTATTTTTGCCAAATTGCCAGTCAATCAGACGAAAAACTAAAGCCCCTTTATTAAGGATACTGGTGAAGTAATCTGAATCGAGCGGAACCTGCGCCATCAGCATGGCATCTGTCCTGGCTAAGGCCAGCGGAGCATAACTGCGTACCCGCCGGGCCCAGAATTGCTGACCCGCATCAGCCCCAAACCGACTTTCAAAATAAAGTCCTGACAGAAAGCTTGGTAACGCGTCCTGAACAATACCTAATCCTCGTCCCCGGACTCGAAGTTTTCCGCCAATCCAGGTCCGAGCCACTGCCCGGCTTAAGTACTCGATTGTTTCTGCTTCAACTCTATCGCGGCGGAACACCGCATTCCCAACCAAAATCGTTCCCGGTGAGATATAGGTAACTTCTCGAAAATTTGAAGCCACGACAAATTGATTCGTCGGTGATGGGCCAAGGGTTTGAACATAAAACCCGACGATTTTCTCCATCTCGTCCAAAATGCGTTGAACCTGCCCTTCTGTACCAGCCGATCCAACCTGAGAGATTGTCGTCAGTGTAATTGGTGTAGCTCCGGCTGGAGTAATGCTCCGGGTGACAAGTTTTCCTGGTGCTCCAACCATCAACCAGGGTTGACTGTTAAGTGTTTGGGTAAACATCACCGTTTTCCCGTCGCCCTTGCGCTCACCCTCAGACAGGATATCTCCATCACCTGCCAGCGTTACGGTCAAGGTGTAAGGGGCGGTGTCAGCACCATGGCTGGTAAAAGGTGTATGCACCACTGGGATCCAGTAGCTTTCCGGGAGCAATAAACAATCCCCCGGTGTAATTGCCGAATACTGATTACTCTCTTTGACCGTTAGGGTGTACTGCAGCACCGCTTCAAGTTTTCCGGCTGGTGGAACTGATTTGACCAGTTGGGCGCTGACAATGCTCACACCAGTCAAGCGAGGGTCTTCCTTTTGAGTGAATTCCGTTGTTGCCCCATTGAGCAGGAGGGCTGTCACTTTGGCGTCTTTATTCAGACGAAGTATCAAGTCCGTCGCTGATTGCCCCTGTGTGGTCTGGTTGACCAGGCTTAAGGTTGCCTTGACGTCAACCGCGTTGGCGACTGGTTGAAGCGAGGCTGTGACGTCATAGCGAAGAACCTCAAAATCTTGAGCCTGTGCCATTGTGCTCATTCCAAAAAGACAGAGCACGATCCAGAAAAATTTGAGAGCAGTACGTGACATAAATTCTTTCTCTTATGGGGTGAAAATGGCCTGGGAGAATGAAGAAACCTTCTGGTGGTTAGTGGCTAGTACTTGGTACTTGGTACCTGGTGCTTTGGAACCAATACTTTCGAAGAAGAACCAAGAACCAAGAACCAAGAACCAAGAACCAAGAAC
>DAOQNB010000739.1:0-3788 GCA_035335845.1 Acidobacteriota bacterium
ACAAAATCCGGCTGGCGAGTTCAAAGGCTCGATGATTGCCGCGCCACATCAATCGCTTTTTGGCTGATTCGTAATCCAACCACTCGTACTCGCTGTGTTCGTTTACGGCAAGCCGCACTTCGCGATGCGGCGCCCGGGCAGTAAAAGAATGTTCCCGGTTGAAAATCGGCGATGTCATACCTTTCTTCTGGTAAATCGGATCAATCATAAAGCTGTGAACATAATCCAGCGGGGTAATGTGGAGTTCAAACCCGGTTTCTTCAAAGACTTCGCGGTTCGCGGCTTCAAACGGCGTTTCGTTGCGTTTGCGTTCGATGGTGCCGGTGACCGGTTGCCAGAAGCCCCCGCTTTCTGGAACACGGTGCAGCAATAAATATTCGACCTTGTTTTTGTGCCGATGGCCAATCACCACCTGGATGGATTCGTGCTCAATGGTCTTCGGCGTAATTGTCCGACCAAAAACCTCGCCGAAATGCTTCAGAATCAATGGTTCGACCTCTGAGAATTCGACATCACGGCCCAACACTTCGGCGATTGAAGTCACGCCTTTGTCTCGAATGCCACAGGGCACGATCAGGTTGAAGTAATCAAGTGCTGTGTTGACGTTCAGTGCAAACCCGTGCGAAGTCACCCACCGGGAAATCCGCACCCCCATGGCCGCGATTTTTCGTGAACCAACCCACACGCCGGTCAGGCCGTCAATTCGGCCCGATTCAATCCCCAGTTCGGCCAGAGCGGCAATGATGACCTGCTCCAGATCGCGCATATACCGCCGCACATCACGCCGATCCGGGTTTAAATCAACAATCGGATACCCAATCAGTTGCCCTGGACCGTGAAATGTCACTTCCCCGCCCCGTCCAGTTTCGTGAACTTCGATTCCGGCTCCTTCGAGAAATGTCGGCGTGGCGACAATATTGGTTTTATCAGCACCACGCCCCAGGGTCAGTACCGGCGGATGTTCCAGAAACACCAGGGCATCCGGGATTTTTCCTTCTTTGCGAAGGTCAACCAGAACCTCCTGCAACCGCAGCCCATCCACATAATCAACTTCCCCCAGCGACCAGACCAGCAGTTCACGGTCGGTTCCTGACGGCGAAAATTGTTCAGTCATCTCGGAGTCCTCTCATACTACTTCGGGATCAAATCCACAGGATTATGCAATGAGTAAACAGTTGGAAGAATTGCTTTTACCCTTAGCCCAAAGCCCTCAGCCCCAAGCCCTCAACAAATCACTCGACCTGAAAACCAAAGACATTGGACAGTTGCCCACCTGTGCCTTTGATCTGGATTGTGTTGGCTCCTTTGCGAAGACTCAACTTTTTCCTCCCGCCTTTTGCCGTAACCTGATTTTCAGTTGACCCTGGAAGCAACAATGATTCGGGTAATTCGACCCCATTTACAATCATGATCGGAGTCAGCCCAAACCCCACACCGGTCACCGTTAACTTTTTCGGTTGAAAGCTGGCGGCGGTGACCTCAACGGCTGGAACTGTTCCCGAGGTCAACGTGATATCCGCGTTTGAAACATCGAAAAAGATATTGCCAACGGCTTCAATTTTGATTCGAGCCTGGCTGGTCTCGGCATTGGGAACCGTAATCGGCTCAGTGCCATCATTGGCGGTATTTTCAGCCAACGTTATTGGATAGGTCAGTCCTCCATCGGTTGAAAGCCGAATATTCACAAAGGCGCAATTGACCGGATCAGCCGTAGTTCCGGCGACATTCCAGGTCACGTTTTGGGTGGTCCCAATCTGCCACCGCAATGCGACATTGGGTGACGTCACTTCAAATGGTCCACTTTTGTTGGTGACATTGACCCGCATTAAATTGCTGCTGATACCGCCAACGGTGCGGTTGTCGCGAACGGTTACCCGGAAATTGAGGATCCGGTTGGTTGTTGGCAGCGATTCCCCAAGCGCCGGTTGATTTCTGAGAAGATTATTCAATTGCGGAAAGGTTCGTGATGGACTGGTCGTTGGCCGAAAAGATCGGAAAATCGGTCGCTGCCCATCATCTTCGTTGGGCGGCGAAGCCGGGCCAAGATCAAGCTGCTCCCAACAATAGGTCAGGGCGTCCCCATCGGCATCATTCCCGGTTGCAGTTAAGGTAAATGGCGTTCGGCGCGGAATGGTAAAGTTTGATCCGGCGCTCACGGTCGGAGGTGTATTGCCGGTTTCGGTCACACTGGCGCAGGAATTGCCGCCAAGCTGGGTTAAAAACTGCTGGATTTCCTGAAAACTATAACTGTGGAAATAATCATCGCTGTTGTTCTGGAGGTTCTCTTCGCTACAAATACCGGCGTAGGCCATAATCGTCGAGCCGCTCCCAGGTTCATATGCGGCTGAAGCGGCTCGATTTCCAGAACAACTCCCCGAAGACCCGTTAAACGGATGATTTCCACCAAACTGATGCCCGATTTCATGGGCAACGAAATCTACGTCAAACACGTCTCCAATCGGCTGACTCAACCCAGACAGTCCCCGTGCTTTGCGCCCACTGGCACAAACTGAATTTAAGGCCGCAACCCCGCCCCCGCCAGTGGTAAACACGTGACCGACATCATAATTGGCTTCACCAATGACTCGATCCAGGTTGATTTGGTTTTCATCAAGCACTCGCGTCGAACTCCCACCGCTGTATGGGTCCGTGGCCGGATCAGTGTAGATAATGGCCGTTTCCTGGGGAATCAACATCAGGCGGATGGCCAGTTCCCGGCTGTAAATCCCATTGATGCGATTGACCGTGGTGGTCATCGCCGCCAGTCCGGCTTCGACCGTTCCGCCATGAAACCGGGTGTATTCACCGGTTGCTCCCAGCGCCAGCCGGAAGGTTCGAAGCTGCCGTCCAACTGTCAGGCTTCCTGATTGTCGCGGTTCAACCGTTTTGAGTTCCGTACCCTGATTTGAAAATATTGCGGCAGTGTCTCTTTCGACGGCTTCGCACTGTGGAGACTCTGCAATCCGTCGCAGATCACGTGAGGAGTAGCTCACGCAGACGTCCGTGTTTCCGTCCCCTTCCGGATCAATCACAACTCGATCTCCAGCCGACCAGACCATGGCGTGAAATCCCTTTGACGTCCAATCAAAACGAACCATCGCGGTTGGGTCATCAATCCCCTGCCCGTGATAGGTTTTAAATTCTGGGAACTGGGCCGCAAGTTCCGGGGCAAAAATCGGGGATTCTTCAATCCGAAACCGTTGAAAACTTCCGTCCGGCATCGGAAACGTCATAATTGTCTGCCGTTGCCGCGCCTGTGCTGAAAATTCCATCGGAGCGGAAGCCATCAATCTGGCAAACACCGTCCGATTCAAAGTGCACTGATGCGTTTGAGCCGTTGAAGCCAGACGCATTGAAAACCCAGAGCGAGCTTGCCCAGGTTCAATCGTTTGCCACACTCCATCAGGTGAAGTCACGTTTTGTCGAACCCTGGATTTTGAATGACTGGCACTGGCAACCGGGGCAAGTTGCATCCAAACACCACAACCAGTCAAAACGAATCCAACCACAACCAACCAGACCATTTTCATTTGCATTCCGCTCTCTCCTTGTACGTTCAAAGGTTATCGGGATCTATGCCAAGTTCGCGTAGCCGGGCGGCCAGTTGCTCAGCTCGGAGTAAGGCCGCTTCTTTCTCGCTTCGCTCTTGTTCGACGAGTTGTAAAGCCTGTTCTTTTTCAGAGTGCTCGACTTCGGCTCGTTGACATTCAGCTTCAGCTCGTTGATGTTCAGCTTCAGCTCGTTGACGTTCAGCTTCAGCTCGTTGACGTTCAGCTTCAGCTCGTTGA
>DAOQNB010000740.1:0-3783 GCA_035335845.1 Acidobacteriota bacterium
TCCATAAGGCGAGAGCTTCAGTCCAAAATGGTATTAAGTACCTTGTCAAAAGTTTCCTGAGCGATTGGGTTTGGTACGTGGTTGATTTTTTTCCGTGGTTTCCGTGGTGAATATGTCTGGAAATTTTCGGTAAGGTACTTACCGGGGTTTGATTTCACGCAATTGTTTTTCAAGCTCAATCCCAGGCGGACGATCAAAACTAAACACGGTCCGACGGGCAAACTCAACCGCTGTTCCAGGTGCGGCACCGTTGGCAAAGGCAATCAGCCCGGCCCGGATACATTGGAGGTATTTGGCTTCATCGTGGGCAATTTTTTCAATACAGGTGGCCAGCGGAGAGACCATGCCATACGACAGCAACAGTCCAAGAAATGTACCAACCAGCGCGGCGGCCACGTGATGGCCAATCACTGCTGGTTCCCCGTCAATATGCTGCATCGTCACCACGATCCCAAGCACGGCGGCCACGATTCCCAACCCCGGCAGTGAGTCGGCGGCTTTGTTGAGAATACCTGGGGCAATGGCATTTTCTTCGTGGTGGGTTTCGAGTTCGGTATCCATGGCCAGTTCAATTTCTTCCGGATGGGCCGCGCCATTGACCAGCAGCGTGGCCGCAGCACAGAAAAAGTCGAGCGCATGGTGATTATGAAGGAAAAACGGATACTTGGTAAAAATAGGAGATGAGGTGGGTGTCAAAATATCGCCTTCAAGGGCGAGCCAGCCGCTTTTTTTGACATTGATAAAGACCTCATATTGCATCTTCAAGAGTTCGGAAAAGGCGCTTCGGTTATAGGGTGATCCCTTGAGTACGACCGGGGTCTGGTCAATCACGAGCTTGAGTAATTTGAATGGCGAGCCAATCACAATCGAACCAAAGCAGGCCCCAATAATCACCACCAGCTCGGCAGGTTGTAACAAAACCGCCATCGAGCCGTTGACCATCAAATACCCACCGATCACGCTTGCAAATACAATAATTAACCCAATCAGTACCAGCATACGCCTGTCCTGTGCTATTTCCAGAATACACACCTGAGTGTGCTGGATCGAAATTTTGGGAGTTCACCCTTGAGCAGGCCGTAAGAAAAGTACTGTGCAACACTCAATCATTTGAAAGGATAAAGTCTTACCAGGTAACGAGTTCTATGGCTCAAGCGTGAACTCTGATCCTGGAGGATTATGTTTGCAAGCAATATGCCATTGTGGGGGAATGGGCGGAAGAAAGTAGGCGAAAGAGTGGCGGGTGTAGGGTGGAAGATATAAGGGGTTCTATGTACCATTTGGTCAAGAACCCCTCGTGTTACAGAAGCGCTAAATTATTGAAAGAATTGTATTTCGTTGACCACTGCCCCTGAGCACCTGATCCTAAAATAAGTACCTTACCGAAAATTTCCAGACAGTTTGAACCACGAAATACACGAAATACACGAAAAAAACCAAACACTTCCAACATTCAATCGCTCAGGAAACTTTTGACAAGGTACTTAATACGCTCTGTCTTCTTTGGCTCTGAGTTGGCGGGCTTGCCGCCTCATACTTTAAATAATTTGGAGCAAATCCTGGAGCGTCTGATTGAGTGTGGTCACCACTCGCGAATTGGCCTGGAACCCACGCTGGGCAACAATCAAATTGGTAAATTCGGTGGCCAGATCAACATTGCTTTCTTCCAGGGCGCCTCCCACGACCCCGCCTCGACCGCCTGTGCCAGGGCGACCGATTGAAGCGGCGCCCGAACTGATGGTTTCGCCCAGTTGATTGCCACCCTGGCGGCTCAATCCGTCTTCCGAATTAAAAACCGCCAGCGCCACCTGTCCCGCTGGCCGGGTCTGCCCATTATTAAAGACGGCGATGACCATTCCGGTTGGATCAACCGACAATCCGGCAATGGTTCCAGCCGAATACCCGTCCTGGTTTGACGAGGAAACGCCCGATTCAGCCGCATAATTTGACACATTGGCCGTTCCATCAGCTTCGTACAGGTTTACCGCGATATTTGGCAACGTCGCGCCATTGAGTGTCGAGGCGTCTGGCACCACATCGAGTCCACCTGGTGCGGCTGGTGCCGTCAGATTCCCGTCAGAGTCAAATGTCAATGCCGCCGGGGTAACGCTGGTCACCGGCGTGCCGTCTAAATCTCCGGCCACTGAATAGTTGAGGTCACTGGTTTTGGTATAGACCAGATTTAAGGTATGCGAGGCGCCAAGTGAGTCATAGACCACGACGCTGGCGGTAAATTCGGTGCCAACCGGGTCGGCTGAGTTTAAATTGAATTTTTGAGTGACCTCGGTGGTCATATTTGGCTCAAGCGTCTGGCCAATTGGAATTTTCAATGCTTCGAGCGGGGCATTGTCCGGCACCATCCCGTTGGTGGCGTTGTACCCTTGAACCTGGAATCCGTTTGGTGTGACCAGATACCCCTCGCGGCTTAACGAGAAATCCCCGGCCCGGGTATAGTTTTGAACGCCCTGGGTGTCCTTAACCACAAAAAAGCCGTTTCCTTGAATCCCCATATGTACCGGCGAAGTTGATGGTTTGAGCGTTCCTTGACTGTAATCAGTCGAGACGCCGGCGATGCCAACTCCGGTCCCAACCTGGACCGGGTTCCCCGCCGCGTTAAACCGCAACCCCAGCGAATCATAAAATTGATCTGAAAAGCTCATTGATCCGCTTTTAAACGCCGTTGTATTGGAATTGGCAATATTATTTCCAATCACCCCTAATGCGCTGGATTGGGCGCGCAGCCCGGAAAGTGCAGTCGAAAAAGAAAATGAGTAGGGCATAGAGCCTCCATAGATCTGAATGGTTGAAGAGGTGGGCCGCCAGCCTGGGTCAGGCGCCAGAGCCGCCGAGCGCATCCAGTTTTTGATTTATGGTGATGAGCTGGTCCAACTGGCTGAATTGAGCCAGTTGCGCGACAAATTGCATTCCATCTTGAGGTTGCAGTGGATCCTGGTTTTTTAACTGGGCAACCAGCAACGTCAGGAACATGTCTCGATCAGGTGCTTTTTGACCGGTTGTGGTGGATTGTGGTGACGGCGTGCTGGCAAAAGGTGACATTGAAATTCCGGGTGTTGACATGGTGGTGTTCTCCATAGTGAAGTGAAACAAAGCAGGGCACACAACAGAGGTCGTCCCTGAGATTAAGCCCGTAAACTCACCAGTCCATCAGCGCTCAGGTGGACCGTTGAGTGAGTCTCCTCGTCTGAGGTGGAATCACCTCCCAACCCGGACTTGCGCTCGACCGTCGGCACCGGTTGAGAAGGTTGGTTTTGATCAAACTGATGGTGTGAACTGGCTTCGGCGTTGAAATGAAGATGGACTTCAACCTGACCGGAAATCGGCCCGGCCTGTTCCAGGGCTTCCCGCAGCATTTGAACCCCGCGACCCAGTTCGGTGTGGGCTTCGAGCGTTTCCGTGACAATCTGGGTGTTCAAATTCCCGTCACCAGTCCGGGAAAGCGTCACTTCGACCTTCCCCAGATGGTCCGGAAGCAGGTGTAAGGTTAAGGTTTTGATTTTGGAGCCTGTTGCCCCAGGGATGGCTTCCAAAATCGGATTGACAAGCTGACGCGAAGGCGTGCTGGCCGAAGACGAAGAAACAGGCTGGGAGACCTTGAGCATCCGGTGCTGCGTGAGGTCCCCCAGCTCAGATACCTGCACCGAGGTCGCTGGTTCATCGTCTGTGCTGGCTGATTCTACCGGGGGTTTGGGCGGAGAAATGGCGGGAAGTCCCCCCTGGGCAGGGTCGCGGGGTGGGGCGGGTGCGACAAGATTTGACGGGGGG
>DAOQNB010000741.1:0-3782 GCA_035335845.1 Acidobacteriota bacterium
GTGCTTGGTGCTTAGAAATCAACACCTTCGAAGAACCAAGAACCAAGAACCAAGAACCAGGAACCAAGAACCAGGAACCAAGCACCAAGAACCAAGAACCAGGAACCAAGCACCAAGCACCAGGAACCAAGAACCAGGAAACCAAAAACCAGGAACCGATAGAATCTTTCAAAAAAAGGCGGTGACTATGAAAGAGTTTATCCGTGGGCAGAAATCAAAATTGTCGGACCTGACGCCTGCTCAAACCGTAGACGTTGACATTCAACTGACTTTTCCAGGTTCGAGAGTCGTGGACATCAGTTGTTTTGGTGTGGATGCCAGCAATCAGCTTTCAGACGACCGGTATTTCATTTTCTATAACCAGAAGCAGTCGCCGGAAGGTGCTTTGACGTTGGCTGGGAACCTTGGCGGTGATCGCGAACGGTTCACCGTGGATGTCTCACGACTCCCTCAAACCATTCGAAAACTTGTGTTTACCGCGACGCTTGACGGCGATGGAACAATGGCTGAGCTGTCACAAGGCCAGTTTCAGATTGTTGCGCAGGGCCAGCCCATTGTGATGTTTCGGTTTGCCGGGTCAGATTTCGGTACCGAGAAGGCCATCATTGTCGCTGAAATTTATTTCAAGGACGTCTGGCGATTTGGGACGGTCGGCCAGGGGTTTAGCGGTGGACTGAGCGCGTTACTCAAGCATTTTGGCGGCAGCGAAACATCACAACCCGCACCGCCGCTGCCTTCGATTCAAGCGCCTCCTCCAGTTCCTTCGGTTGCACCACCACCACCGCCGATCAGTCCACCGCCATACAATCCACCAGCCCCGACCGCCCCATTTCAATCACCTGCGGCAACCACGCCATTTTATTCACCGCCTTCGTATCCGCCGCCACCAGCGCCGGTGACCCAGCCGTTAGGTCCACCGGCAGGGCCTCCGTCTTATCCACCACCGCCAGTGATGTCACCGTATCCGGCGCCACCACCTCCGGCTTATCCTCCTCCGCCAGCCTATCCACCTCCAGCCTATCCGGCCCCACCCATTCCGCCAGCTTACCCACCGCCACCGCCAATGATGGGAATTCCACCGATGGCGCCGCCGCAGCCTCCACCTCCGGCTGGTCCAACCAAAGTTACGTTGGACAAAAAAGGCGACCGCAAAGCCGTGAGTTTAAAGAAAGAAGCCGGTGCGCGGCCAATCCATATCAATCTCAACTGGGATAACCCCAATGCCAACAAGGGATTTTTTGGATTCGGAAAAGCCGCAGCCGCACCGGACCTGGATCTCGGGTGTATGTTTGAACTGGTCAATGGAGACAAAGGGGTCATTCAACCGCTCGGAGGATACTTTGGGGCGCGCAATGAGCCGCCTTTTATTTTCCTGGATAAAGATGACCGTTCGGGAGCTGCGGCTGACGGAGAGAATCTTTATATTTATCGCCCGGATTTAATCAATCGAGTGATGATTTTTGGGCTCCTGTATGAAGGTGCGGATGATTTTCGATCCGTCAACGGTCGCGTGACGATCCGGGATCAGCACGGAAATGAAATCTTTATGTGGCTCAATAATCCAGAGCCCAATCAAATACTCTGTGCGGCCTGTTTAATTCAGCGTACACCAAACGGGCTCGAAATCATTAAGGAAGAGCGGTACTTCCAGCGCGCCTCACAGGCCGATCAGCATTATCAGTTTGGATTTCAATGGTCGCGGGGATCCAAATAGCGCCAGTGTAGGAACTTAGATGCCTTCTTTGGCTCGCTTGATTATAGTTTGTATTCTGGTCGGGTTGGCTTTTCAGGGAAATAAACTGTGTGGACTACTGCCTACTGACTTGCTTTGACAAAATCCCGAATATCCTCAAATGGCAATTCCGGGTTGCTGAAATCCGGTCGGTAATAATTTGAGGCGCTTTCGATTTCCTGCTGCCAGCCTTCGCGCATTCCGAGCCGTTCCATCGTATCAAGCACCCGCGCATATTCGCCAAATCCAACTCGCCGATTGAGCAGCATATATCGTTCGCCAATTGAATCATCCCGTGGAACTTTATTGGTCGGGTAATACTGGGCCATGACTGAAAGCGCGACATGAGGTGACAGTGTGTCGCGAATCCACTGCAATGATTCACAAATTCCACCGATATTGTTTGGTAAAACGAGCAACCGAATAATCAACCCACGTTTGAGCAGGTTATCTTCGCCAAACTGAAGATCAGTTCCAACCTGACGGTGCATTTCCGCAATTGCTGCCCGGGCA
Organism: Acidobacteriota bacterium; assembly: GCA_035335845.1. GTDB lineage: Bacteria > Acidobacteriota > Blastocatellia > Chloracidobacteriales > Chloracidobacteriaceae > JACQXX01. Next base: position 2,246 of record DAOQNB010000741.1, read on the forward strand.
TGTTTGACATAGCTCTCAACTTTGGAAAATTCCTGGCCCATCTCTTCGTCGCTATATTTCAAATCGGGCAAATACACATCCACAATTCCATCGAGGAGCCGCAGTACTTCCACCGAATCATAGGCATTGGTGTTATAAACAATCGGCAGGTGCAACCCTTGTTCGACCGCAATCACCAGCGCTCGGACAATTTGCGGGACAAAGTGGGTTGGCGACACAAAATTGATATTGTGGCAGCCATGAGCCTGCAATTTGAGCATCATGGCGGCCATTTCTTCGTGGGTGACTTCGTTTTTACGCTCGACTTTCGGGTTCTGGCTGATTTGGAAGTTCTGGCAATAGACACACCGCAGATTGCAGTTACCCAGAAAAATATTGCCGGCACCGCGTGTACCGATCAGGACCGGTTCTTCGCCAAAGTGCGGGGTATAGGTCGAGACGACCGGCAGGCGACCAGAAAAACATTTTGCAATCTGGTCTTCAAGGCGGTTGATAAAACAATCGCGCGGGCAGATGTTGCAGCTTTCAAGCATGGCCTCAAGCTGGTTAGCCCGGTCATAGAGTTCTCCGGTCCGAAAAAGTCTGAGATATGAAGCTTCCATAGGGGCAAAGTCTGGAATTGAAAAGGAAGTCGTGAAGTCGTGAAGTCATCCGAAAGACAAAGGAGAGTTCTTTTTCGCTCCTTCACTCGTTCGCTCGTTCGCGGTATTGCTAGAAGGCCCATCGAATCGGCTGGGCGGTTTCAATCAGTTCATATTTGGCGGCGAGTTCATAATAGCGCCGCAATCCGGCCAGATTTTCCTCATCCAGGGTGTAGCAAATATTGTTGGTCAGGTAATCCACCAGGTCGCTTTCTGGCAAGTTTAACATCTGGCTATATTTGGCGGCCAGTTCAGCCTTGTGGCACAGTCCTTCGTCACGAGCAGCCGCAAAATCAACGGCGGAACAGACTTTTTCGACGGCTGAGGCTTCGACCGCCCACAGGGCAAACACAAATGGCAGACCGGTAAACGTGCGCCATTCCTGAGCCAGGTCATAGACATAGAGCCCGGTTCGATCAAACGTCATCGCCGGGTCACCAATCAATACCGCCGCATCATTTTGACTGAGCATCTCGCTCAGGTTTGGCGCCGCGGATGAAAACTGTGGGTGATGCCCATAAAACTCGCGAAACAGAATTCGAATGAGCGAAACTGATGTCCGTGAAGACGTGTCGAGTGCGACGCTCCGCACTTCAGAGACTGGTACCTGCGAGGCCAGTACGACGCTTCGAACCTGTTGCCTCGAAGAAACGGTGACACCTGGAATCACCCGCAACCCTGGAATCCGCTGATATTCAATCGCTGGGATAAGTGCCGCTTCGACCCGACCTGACCGCAACATTTCAGCGCACCGCGCCGGGGCGGCGTCTGGGAACAACCGGCATGTGTCATGTTGTTCACCCTGGAGAAAACTATAAATCAACAGCGCCGAATTGAGGTAATCCGAGGCCGCAATCCGTGGGAGTCGTTCTGGTAAATCACTCAACATAAGAATA
>DAOQNB010000742.1:0-3780 GCA_035335845.1 Acidobacteriota bacterium
GCGGGTTGGTAACCAGCAGGGAAGAAAAGTTTCAAGCACCCTGGGCTGCAGAGAATTTCGAGTTTGAAAGAATCGTGAAAAACGGTTCTCAAAAATACACGAAACCCGCCCTGTTTGTCCTTATGGTTCTGCTGAAGGGTTCGCTTTTGGGTCTGAACTGTCTTGGAGGGCGGCGGTTTGACACCGCCTTCCACACTATTTTTTCTGCCGTTCCTTCTTACCGCGCAAACAACTCTGGTGGCGGCTGGAAGCTGGCAAAAAGCTGGCGATCAAATGGATTGACCGCCGTGGGGGACCGCAGGATGGCTTTGACTGTGACTGACTGGATATTCCAGGTGAGCGAGAACTGATTGGGTCCGGCTGGTGCTGGCTTCCCGTTCTCGATGAGCTGGAACATACCCCATTCTCCAGGAAATGCCATTTCTTGTGTGGCACCACCAGGGATGGTCACACTCAGGCGGGCGCCGGTGGTACTTCCACTTTTGGCCGGCCAGGTCAGTTTTCCGGATTGAGGTGTACCAGCCTGGGATTCAAGCGTGACGCCATCAACCTCAAGTTTGATTTTACCGGTTCCGGAAGGCTGGAGCGTGAGTTCGTAGGCAATTTCAGGTGTCCGTCCGCCATTTGAAAACAGAGTTTCCTGCAGTCGCCGGCTCTGATTGAGAAATCCAACAAAGTCTGGCGTGACTCGCACCGCTCCCACTGGTTTGAGTTTCCACTCACCATTCACGTCTTCAAAAGATCCAGCCAGCCGCTCCCGTAGCACAGAAGCGAGTAATCCATCCTGTGGGTTGAGAAATCGGGCCACTTCAGTCAGTGGAGCGCCTCCGTCATTTGTAAACGGATACCCGGTTTTGAGCCTGATGGCTTGTGGATACAGTTGTTGCGTCCACAACGTTGATAGTTCCTGCCCGTTGGTGCCATAGAGGAGCGCCCGGAGGTTTCCAAGTGGCTGATAGAGCAATCCAGCCAGGATTCTGGTTGAATCAGTTCGAAACGTCTCAGTCACTTTTGTCACACCTGCCTCAGCTTTGAGCAATCCCAGATCATCTTTTCCAGTCAACAGGGTTCGGGAAGCCTGATTCAACTGATCATTCGATGTGATCTGCAAGGTATCAAGGATGGAGCGTAGCGCCACCCGATATTGGGAAACAGGTGTGCCATCATTCCCAGGACTGGTGTTTAAAAACAGCAGCAATGGGGCAAATTCGCGCTCAACTTCAGTTGTGACAGGTTTCTTCTGGGTTGATACCTTGCTTGTAACCCATTGGATCAACCCTCCACTGCCGATATTTGTGGGTTGTACCTGCCGGCTGACCTCGGTCAGAAGCACCACGAGCGGAGATTCCGGTTCCGCCAGGATTGTCAGGATCTCGATTGCTTCTTCACGGCTCTTGAATGGTCTGACCTGGGTATCTTTTAAAAAGCGTTGCCAGTGGGCAGTGTATTCGCGGAAATACATTTCCCGCAATCGGGTGACATCAATGCTGGCACCTCGGAGGTTGGTCCCGGTTTCGCCCATCACCCAATCACTTTTCGCCAGTTCCAATGCGGCTGCATCGAGACCATCAGCGGCATAATCGCGGTATCCTTCAAGCGTAAAACTCCCTGGAACGCTGTAATCGCCCTGCAGCACACCGGCGCCACGCCCAGCCAGCATTGTTTCAAGCGTGACCGCCGGAACTCTGGCATCAATTTCAGAAATAAATTGTTTGTAAAACCGGCTCACTGCCGGGTAGGCCAGCAACCGCTGACGGACCTGGCGGATAAGTAATTCATCTCCTTTTAAATGCGGAGATTCCTGGTCAGTGGCGTGGAGGGCGTAAAACTCAAGCTGTTTGAGTGCCAGTGGCTGACCTTCAGCCGGAACAACTCCCTTCCAGTAGGGTGACAGTTGATAGTACAGGAAGGTTCCTTTGGCCCGCGCTGGTTGAGAGAGCATCAAATAGGTTTTTAACCGGTCATAGTGTTGGCTGAGGGAGGCTTCATCCGTGTTTGGTGTGGAGTCTGCCGCAAAGGCGCGCAAATCTGATTCAAGTTGCAGAAACACCGGGCGACAAAACGCTTGCTGGAGCGCATCGAAATACACACGACGCCCGGCTGATGCAATGTCGTCACCCACGTACAGGCCACTTTGCATCAGCCAGGGCCGGCCAGTCTGGTCATGGGCATCTGCTGTCATCAGACTTTGCCTGAGCGTTTCCAGTGCTTCCAACTGTGTCAATTGAAAATTTTTCGAAGCCGCTTCCGAATCGCCAGCCAGTTGAAGTGGTTGTAATTGGGTGACCCGAACTGACCGGGCCTCGACCTCAGCCACATAATCGCCGTTTAGCCGATACGACCTGGCCAGTCCGGCCAAAAAGAGCACCAGTGTCAGCACCATGGCACTCGCCATGGCTGGTTTCGCATAGCGAGGCAACGTGGGTTGAGGCTGAAAATAAGCCGCCAAATCTTTATCCGCCAGTAGAACTTCCGTGAAAAACTCTTCGCCAAAATATCGAGTCCCCAGTTTCCGCTGGTTGACGATTGCCACCGGTTCCGCATCAGTTGGGTCTGTATCCGCCGGAAGTGCATCGGCGGGCACTGGCTCTGACTGACCCTCGCCAGGGTGATACCCAGTAAAATAGAAGCCGCGAACCCAGGGCGACTGCCGGAAACTGCTTGGGCGAAAGAGAATATTATAAAACAGGCCCAGTTTTTTCCGGGTTTCATAAAATCGGATTGGGAATTCATAAACCAGAAGCTGATCCAGAGGCGTGGTTGCCGTACTTAACCGCAACAATCGCCGACGCATCAACGCTTCATACAAATACCCAAATTCAGTATCAAACAGTGCATAGCCGGTGCTTTGTTGTTCAAGCGGGATGGTTGCCCCCCAGACCTGGCTGCGTTCACCGCGGTCATATTCCTCAAAAAATGCAGCAAACCCAGCCAGTTTATCCGAATGTGAAAATACCAGATACAGGGGGAACTGGTGACCCCACCACTGCAGGCACTCATCGAGGCGGGCCCGCAAAATTTTGGCTTCCTGTTCAATATCCGATTCGGCAAGTGAACACAGCCGATGAGCATCGGCCACAATGACCAGTCCATCAACCGGGCGAGTGTCACGATACTCACCCAACCACTGGCACAAATGTTTCCAGGCCGCATTCTGGGCGGTATCTGCCACCAGATGACCGGGAAGATCCAGATAGACGGCTGATTCAGAGACATAACATTCCCCGATTGTGGTTGGGGCAATTGTGTAGAGATCGGCGGGGCGCTGGTGTGGAAGCAACTGAAAATCAAGTTGTGAGGTTAAAAGCAAAGCTGATTTGCCGCTGGCGGGCGGACCGATGACCCCAAACCAGGGCTGTCGAAAACGATCCTGGGTTTTTCGACCACAGGTCGTCTCAACCCAGTCAGTCAACATTGCAAAGGCTTCACCTTGACCAGGAAGATTGGCTGGCCCATCACCCATACTCTCGTTGCCTGGTTGAAGTTGTTGAGTTTGATCGGTTTCCGCTGGCCAGTACATTCGACGAACTTTTTCAAACACCAGGGTCAACAGCCAGGTAAATAATATCAGCCCAATCAGTCCAAGTTGCCCAACGAAAGAAAACCCAAGCCAGGGCGCCACCAACCAGGCGACCAGACAGGCCAATCCATATAACACAATCAAGCCGAGCAGGTGGAACCAGGATTTAAAAGGGAGTGATTGCCAGTTCATGAAGTACACCTTTTGAAGAATGAAGAATGAAGAATGAAGAATGAAGAATTGAGAATGAAGAATGAAGA
>DAOQNB010000743.1:0-3760 GCA_035335845.1 Acidobacteriota bacterium
GCACCATACCGGGAAAGGATGGTTTGGATCAGGGTGCGGCTGGTGGCATTGTCGTCCACGACCAGAATGTGTTTTCCCTCCAGGATTTCGCCCTCCACCTCTACTGACTGATCGTGGGTGGTGCTGAGTTCCAATTGAACCGTAAACCTGAAAGTCGAGCCTTTCCCTGACTGGCTTTCAAACTCAATCTGCCCGCCCATCAGTTCCACCAGTTGCTGGGAAATCACCAGTCCAAGCCCGGTGCCACCAAATCGGCGACTGGTCGAGCCGTCTCCTTGCGAAAATGGCTGAAATAAAAATGGCTGGGTGGTGGCGTCAATGCCGATCCCGGTATCCTGGACCTCAAAACAGAGGGATGGCGGCTCACCCGGCCAGCAGACTCTGGAGGTGCGCACGATGACTTCGCCCTGATCAGTAAACTTGATGCCATTGCTGACCAGATTGAGTAACACCTGTTTTAACCGGTTGGCATCACCAACCCACCAGGGTTCGACATCTGGTTCAACCAGACAGATCAGTTCAAGCCCTTTGTTTTGGGCATTGTCAGCCAGCATTCGGCAGACATCATTGAGGAGGGTGTGAACATTAAATTCGGCGGAATCCAGCGTCAGTTTACCGGCTTCGATTTTTGAAAAATCCAAAACATCATTGATGATAGCCAGCAATGTGTCGCCAGAGGATTGAGCCGTCCGCACCAGTTCACGCTGGTCAACGGTCAAGGGTGATCCGACCAGTAATTGAATCATGCCCAGCACGCCATTCAGCGGCGTCCGGATTTCGTGACTCATATTGGCCAGAAAGACGGTCTTGGCCTGGGTGGCACTCTCGGCAGCCTCCTTGGCCGCAATCAAACTGGTTTGGATGTCACTGCGATCAAACACAAGGCCAATTTGGGTGGCGATTTGCTCCAGTGTGGCATGAAGTGACATCTCGGGTCGTGCTGGCGAGGCAGTGAACAATTCCATGATGGCAATCACCCGACCATTGACCGGAACTGGACAGAGAATGGCCGAGGTCAGGCCACAGCTTGTGGCTGATTCAACCGGATACCAGGTGGGAGACTCGGCCAGTCTGGCAATCCACCTGGAATGCTCACTCGTCGAGACGGTTTCGACCAGTTCGTGGCGATTGGCCAGCCGTAAGGCCATGATTGCTTCCTGAACTGAAAAAAAGCGCGTCGGATGGCTGCTGTACCACGTCATGCTCGAAACAAAGCGGTCATTGGCGCAATGTACCCGATAGACCACGGCCAGCGGCCAGCCAGTGTGGGTACAGATGGTTTCAAGGGCTCTCGAAATGGCCTGTTCGGGGTGTTGGGCTTCGTTGGCCAGACTGGTGATTGTTTGCAGGAGTTGAATGGTGGCGGTTTCCCGCTTCAGTGCCAGTTGGGCTTCGAGCAAACTGTCCAGCAGCGCTTTGAGCCGACGAACGGCTGGTTGAAAAACGAGCAGGCCCTCAAGGATAAGGAGCACCACCAGCCCACCAAACAGCATTCCAAACCGGCGTTTAAGCTGGGCAATATGTTGGTGGGCTTCGAGGTCATATTGATTGACAATTTCATCCATCCCAGACAGAAAGGGTGACTCATTGGCCAGAATCCTGGCCACCAGTTTCTGCCGTTCGCCCTTTTGCCGGGCCCAGTCTTCTGTGGGTCGCGTCAGTTCATATAACTGGGTACCTGCCGTGCGGAGCGCCTCAAAATTGGGGCTAATTCGTTGATAGAGTGCCACCACGACCGGGCTGTTTTCGCCCAGTAACGCCAGATCCGGGTTGCCTTGTTGGAGCCCACGGTGGGCCAGTTCAAATTGATCCAGAACCCGTTTTAATTCAGCGGCCTGCGTGGTGAGCAATGCCTCATCAGCCGTTCCATCCAGCAAGAGTGCCAGTTTGGTAAGGCGTTGCGAGAGCATCCGCTGCCGCCCAGCCACATTGACCACATGGGCATCCTGCTGTTCCCGATCAACGCCAGCGGCCACCACCAGCAAGCCGATTCCGCCGAGAATGGCAATCAGTACCAGGGCAGTCACATAGCGTACCGTGAGCCAGCGGGTCGGGCTTTCGGCAATAAAATGTTTCAGAGTTGGGGAACTTGCAGGATCCAGTGTCATTGAGCCTTTAGGGAATTGAAAATAGGAGGAAGTCGCTATTGTTCCTGACAGGGCGCGGAATGACAAGGTCCAGTGGGAAACTCAGAGGTTGCAGAACCGATGACAGGGTGACAGGGTGTCATTGGTTACCCTGTCATTAATTGGGTGTGGCTCCGTGCCTGAAACCGGTTCAGCATCGTCCAGGCCAGGGGAACAAACGACAGTGTCAACCCGCTGGCCACGCCTGCCAGTCCAACCACAAAAATTGCCATTACCAGTTGAAATAGCGCCATCCAGGCATCAACCAGCGTGAGAAATTTAATCAACAGGAGCGGGAGCAGCAGAATCATCACGATTGGCTGTGAAATGTGTGCCGCCTGCATCGTGGTCACTTGCGAGAACCCGGTGGCAAGCGTCAGGATCAATTCATCAAAAAAGCCGGAAATAAAATGGCTTCCCACCCAGTATGAAAAACTGGTGCAGGCCAACAAACTGACAACCAGGACCAGATTGGCCCACCCAAACAGTCGCCAGCCAAGCAAAATTCCCCCGACAACCAGCCCGACCATCACCCCATGAATGGCACCGACACAGGGAATGCCAACCGCCAGAAAGGCTTTTTCCTGCCAGTTGAGCATCGGGTTCAGGCAACAGGTGACGACCAGCACCAGATGGAGCAGCACAAACACAATCACGGTCCATTGAACCGCTTTCCAAATCAGCGAGAATCCGTCAACCATTTCAGCCGTGAAGTGAAGCCAAACCAGATTCACTTTTGCGGTCATGGATTGTATGTGGCGAACAGTGTCATTGATCCAAGAAAAATACATAACACCCGACAGCCTGGAAGAATCAGAAGCCTTCGAAAAGGTTTTTTTGTTGTGGAAGATGGTGCATTGTGCCGGAGATGAATGGGAAATGCACGAAGTGAAGCGAACTTGCAGTACCTCTACTCATCGAACCTGCACGTTGGATGAGATTTTTGGCGCAAGATTGCAGAGTTCAATAGATTTTCCCAATCTTTTTCACCGCGTTTCTTCTGACGACTGACGACTGACTATTCCCTGATATCAATTGAGTTTTGACCGGCGGTCTTTGATTTTTAGTTCCTGGTAGCCGGATTCAGGGTCATTTTCGCGAACAAACGTCAGATCATCGAGGTCACCAATGACCAGTTCGACGGTGGTATAGACCAGACAGCCGTCCAGGAGGTGCCCGCCATAGGTTTTTCCATTTTTGTCAGCCACTGAAAGATGCAGGTGCGAGCCTTCGGTGGAAAGAGTGCCGACCAGCGATACCAGTTCCAGTTTTTCATTCCAGACCGTGCCTTTTTCCTGGTCAGCACACCGAATCACAGCCTTGCGCAGGCTGCCGACCGCCGTGAGGATAAAGCCTGCCCGGATGCTTCGTTCGGCGGTAAAGCGAATCAGCTCCTGCCGGAGATCTTGCCCTGGACGCAGCCGGAGGGCAAAAGTTCGTTGCGAACGCGATTCAGCCGATTCAACTTGGGGTGGCGTTTTGGCAGCCGCACCCGATTTGGTTTGCGCCCAAATTGATGGTTGCAGGCACAGACCAGACATCACCAGCCAGAACATCAAAAGCATTCGGTTCATCATCTTGATTGGCACCTTCTTTGATTTGGAGTTTCTTTGATTTTGTGAGAAGTTGTGGGG
>DAOQNB010000744.1:0-3759 GCA_035335845.1 Acidobacteriota bacterium
GAAATCCAAAATCCAAAGTCCAGTCTCACCAGCCGGAACCCGGAACCCGGAACCCGGAACCCTGGCGTTTGCGGATTTAGGGGAGACCGAGCCGATTGATCGTGCGGTAGTGACGTTGCGCAAAGTGTTAAGTGACAAATCCAAATCTTTGAGTAGCCACGTCAAGCCGGCGGCCCAGGCACTGGATCAGTTGGTAATGAAGCCGGTGCGTGCGCTGGTTGGAAACACTAAACACCTGCTGATTTCGCCGGATGGGGGATTGAATCTGATTCCATTTGCAGCATTGATGGACGAGCACGGAAAATTTCTGGTCGAGCGCTATTGCCTGACCTATCTGACGAGCGGGCGGGATTTGCTACGGTTAAACGTCAAGCTTCCGTCTGAGGAACCGCCCCTGGTGTTGGCCAATCCAGATTATGCTGTGGGCACCGGACCGGTCGTGGCTGGCCAATCCTTGAAACCACTCCTTCCCCTCCCAGCAACGGTTAAAGAAGGACAGGAAATCCAGAGACTGGTGGGAGATGCCCGGCTGGTCGTCAAAGCGGAAGCCACCGAACAGGCGATCAAAGCGGTTCACCGTCCGGCTCTGTTGCACGTGGCGACGCATGGCTACTTTCTGACCGATACCCCACGCAAGACCCCGCTTGATCCAGTGCGAAGTTTGTCCAATACACCAGCCATCAACGTTGAAGAACTCCGGATTGAAAATCCACTGTTGCGGTCGTGGCTGTTTTTTGCCGGTGCCAATCAAGGTGGCAATGAAGACAACGACGGCATTATGACCGCGCTCGAAGCCGCCCAACTTGATTTGTGGGGCACCAAGCTGGTGACGCTTTCAGCCTGTGAAACCGGGGTCGGCGAAGCCAAAACCGGCGACGGAGTGTATGGGCTACGCCGGGCACTCGTTTTGGCTGGGAGCGAAGCCCAACTGATGAGCCTGTGGTCGGTGTCGGATCAAGCAACGCGGAAATTGATGGTGGACTACTACACCCGACTCAAAGCCGGCGAAGGCCGCTCGGAAGCGCTCCGCAATGTGCAGTTGGAAAGGCTCAAAGACCCCCGGCGACAGCATCCCTTTTATTGGGCGTCGTTTATTCAATCCGGCGAATGGGCCAATCTGGACGGGAAACGATAGAACAGATTAAACCCAGTCTCCTGCTCATATCACGCATTCCATCCTGGAATTCGTGTGCCGCATTCGGGGCAGTATTTCGAAGCCCGTTCCAGTTGATGATTGCAGCCGGGACAGGTTCGACGTTGTTGCAACGGTTGCCCACACTCTGAGCAAAATCGGGTGCCGGTCGTCGGTGCATTACAATGCGAACAGGTTGCTGGAATGGCATTTTGAACATCATCTGGTGTTGCCAAAACAACGCCCCACCGTCCCTGACGAAACAACTGGCTTTGCGCCCCTTGGGCGCGAGCGGCGGCGCGCTCTTCTTCAAAAGCTGGAGCGCAATCTTTACAGATACCATATTGTGGATTCCAGCACACTTCTGGACAGACCCATTTTCCGCACCGCTGACATTGATGGAAATATTGCTGGGCTTCCTGAACCGCAATCTCAAACGCGCGGTCATGCTCGGTACCACGAAATGTATTTTGCAAATAATCCACACTGTTTGCCGCCTGATGAAAAACCCCTCCGAACAAACTCCCCGCCGCCCGCAACAGCCCTTCCGCTGTGCCGCCCATCGAATTTTGAAACCGGGTGAGGTGCCCGTTATGGCACTTGTCACAATAAAACTTGAACTGAAAACCGTTGCTGTTCGAAAGATCACTGTGGTTTGACGTGAAGCGGATCATGAGAAATCTCCCTGCCCAAATAAATGCCTGTGATGAAGCTGGTTTGATGAACCTTTTAACTGTAGCAAAAATCCCCGACTGAAAAAAATCCAACAACTCAACTCTCCGGCTGAAATTTCAGATTCTGAGCCAGAATCCTTTTGAAAAAATTGCTTGACCATTTACTACATTTGTCGTAGATTCTCCGGCGTTCGTAGTAAGTTTATTTTCAAATCATCACATCAGGCAGGGAATACATTTTGGGCTGAGGGTATCGGGCTAAGGGCTGAGGGAAATACATTTTCATCAGTAACTTAGCCTCTCAAAAATGCGATAGCTTCATTCCAAATTGGTAGAAAAGGCTTTGCTGGCAAAAGATTTGTCTTTTCTCCAGCCCTCAGCCCCATACCCTCAGCCCCATTTTAGGGCTTGGGGCTTGGGGCAGAAAGACTCGCAAGCTCGGAGCGGAAGAAAACGGGTTCAATACCCTGAGCCCGAAGTCTTCAGCCCCCAGCCCTCAGCCCCATACCCTCAGCCCGATTTCTTCAACCCTGAATTCGGAGGTTCGCCCGTGAAAGCTCAAAAATACATCAAGCTCTCAAAGCTTGAACTTGAAATGATGGACGTCATTTGGGATCTGGAGCGTGCTTCAGTGCGCGAAATCCAGGAAGCCCTGCCGGAACACAAACGCCCGGCCTACACAACCGTCCAAACCATCGTCAACCGACTGGAAGAAAAAGGCGCTGTGACGCGCACCAAAAAAATCGGCAATGCCTTCATCTTTGAACCGGCAATTTCACGTAAAGCGGCGCACCGACGATTGTTTGACGATGTTTTGGAAATGCTGGGCGGCTCGGTCCAACCACTGATGGCGCATCTGGTCGAAACTGGCAAGCTCACACTCGAAGACGTCCGCAAACTTGAATCAACCCTCACCAAACTTGAGTCCAGCACCAGTTCAGAACCTTCACAACCTTCAAAGGAGTAGCCGGATATGACTTTTCTGGAGTGGCTGAATACCGTTTCGCAAACTGCCTGGCCGGCAGTCGTCAATCACCTCTGGCAAACACTTCTTTTTGTTGGGCTGGCCTGGGGCGTGGTGAAAGTATTGAAACATGGCCCCGCCCGACTGCGATTTTTCGTCTGGTCGCTGGCAGCGGTCAAACTGGCAGTCCCAGCCATTTTGGGGGCCCTGCTGCTGCAACAGGTTGGGGTTCATGCCCCGGAAATCCTCACTCCAGTTGCCCAAATTGTCAAAACTTCAGTGATTACCGTCAGTTCAACCCCTGAAGTTATGATTAACGAACTGGTTGTGATTCAGGGAACCCGACCCGGAGTCCAGTGGCTCAATACTCCGCTCTTCTGCACGTTTGTCTGGTTTGGCGGAATGGTCTTCCTGCTCAGTCGGTGGCTGATGAAGCGCGCTTCATTCCTGCGAGTGTTGCATCAGGCGGTTGTCTGCAGCGGCGAACGGGAACTTAAAGCCCTCGAAGCCGCCAAAGCCCGTCTTGGTTTTGAAAAAGACGTGCGACTGGTGCTCTCCCGCCATATTCCCGAACCCGGCGTCTGGGGCGTAATAAATCCAGTCGTTATTTTGCCGGATACACTCTCGCAACATCTTTCCGATCAAGAACTTGAACACGTGTTGATGCACGAACTAACCCATATCACCCGGTATGACAATTTGATCGCGAATGTGAACATGGTGCTCTGTTGTGTGTTCTGGTTCTTCCCCGTGGGCTGGTGGATTTCAAAAGCCATGCTCCACGAACGCGAACAGGCGTGTGATGAACGTGTCCTCGAAGTCAGTACCAGCACCAACTCGTATGCGGCTGGCATGCTGAAAGTTTTTCAATTTGGCCTTCAATGGCGTGAACTGGCTGGGGTGTCATATGCCACCGGCTCTGACCTGCATAGGAGAATCGAAAATATTATGGAAAATCCGATCCGTCCGTTGAGTTCATTCTGGTCACG
>DAOQNB010000745.1:0-3752 GCA_035335845.1 Acidobacteriota bacterium
GAACCCGGAACCCGGAACCCGGAACCCGGAACCCGGAACCCGGAACCCGGAACCTGGAACCCGTCAATCCCCAAACACTTCCCTGGCGGCTCGATAGGTATTGCAGTGAGCGTTGACAGTATCTTCAGTTGGAATGGCGTAACCGCCAGAGAGTGTGATGGTTACAGGAATTGACCGGGCCCGGCACAATTCAAATACCAGCCGGTCACGACGTTTGAGCCCATCAAGTGTCAACGCGAGTTTTCCGAAACGATCCTTGTGATAGGGGTCAACACCCGCCAGATAAAAGACCAGATCGGGCTGAAATTCGACCAGGATTTGGGTTACATGACGTTCCAATAATTCCAGATATGGTTCATCCGTCATTCCGTTGGGAAGGTGCAGGTCGAGGGTGCTTCGCATTTTCTGCAATGGATAATTCCCGGCCCCGTGCATTGAGAACGTAAACACATCGGATTCGCCTTCAAAAATGGCGGCATTGGCATTTCCCTGGTGCACATCGCAATCCACAATTGCCACCCGGTGGATATCGCCATCGCGTTGCAGTACCCGAATGGCAATAGCGACATCATTGAGCACGCAAAATCCTTCGCCATGACCGGGAAAAGCGTGATGTGTGCCGCCGGCAATATTTCCGGCAATACCTTCAGCCAGGGCATAACGGGCCGCCGTGAGTGTTCCTTGAACCGCCAGTTGTGAACGCCGCACCAGCGCCGGTGACCAGGGAAGCCCCAATTTGCGAAGCTCCCGCGCCGTCAGTTCACCAGCCGCCAGGCGGGTCCAGTAATCTCGGGTGTGGACCAGTAAAATATCATCCGGCGATGCCAGGGTGGGTTCGACAACGCGGGCCGGATCCAGTGTTCCTTCAGCCGTAAGTTGTTCATAAATCAGAGGAAACTTACGCATTGGAAAAACGTGGACGTCCCCGATATCCACAAAGTAGCCTGGTGAATAAGAAACAAACATGTAATGTAGGGTAGAAGAAACTGGGCTGAGGGCTGGGGGCTGGGGGCTGAAGAAGTTGGGTTGATGAAGTTGGGTTGATGAAGTCGCGCTAAAGAACTGGGGTTCGTTCATCCCTCATCCCTTGCGTTGCCCCAAACGTGCGAGTCTTCAGCCCCAGCCCTTAGCCCTGAGCCCCAGGTCTTGAATAACTTACGGAGCTGGTGGTCCGGTTTTCTTGAGCACGCTATCGAGCAAGCTGGCATATTCCGAACTGCGCTCGGCAATTTTATTGTCAAGTTCGTCAACTTTCTCCTGGGCTTTAAACAGTTCGTCTGAAATATTGAGTGCTGCCAAAATGGCAACCCGGAGCGTGTCTACGGTATGCGTTGCCTGGGCGACTTCGCGCATACGTTGGTCAACATAACTGGCGAGTTTTTTGATATAGACGCTGTTTCCACCGCGAATGGAATAGGTCTGATTGTAAATCCGGACGTCTACGGTTTGTGAAACCACTTCATTTCGATTTTGACCGTCACTCGATATAGGCATAGGCGTGAGTCCTCATAATTGGCTCAGAGTGAAAATTGCTCAATGTTGAGGGCCGGCTGTTGACTACATGCGCTTTGCGGTCTCTGCAATCTCAGGGTCAACCAATGCGATGGCATCCAGCATAGCCTCGACTTTGAGTTTAATGGTATCCCGCTCGCTCATCATCTGTTCGATACGCTCTTTCAAGCGCTCGTTTTCCTCAGCCAGATAGTTCATCTCACGGCGGAGCGTGGTTACCTCCCGGTCAAGGCTTTCTTTTTCCTGGCGGGTGGCTTTGAACTGCTCCACAATGCGATACAGTTTATCTTCAAGATGGTTAAACTTTTCCATTCCAGTGAGTACCGTCACATTTGCCTCCCCTGAGACGCCCTTGCCCGATCAAAAAAGTCGAATTTCGGCACACTGTAACACGGCGTTACAGTCAAGTTACACTGTAAAGTCCTGATACAACCGCGCTTCGAATGGGATTCGAGATGCGTTTTTTGCAGTTTTATGGGATTTTTAGCGGATTTCAGCACCAAGTTGGCTTTGTAAGGCGGCCAGTACCTGCGCATGCTGCGCGCTTACTTCCTGATCTGTCAAGGTGCGATTTTCCAATCGGTAACATAAATTCAACGTCAGCGAACGCTTCCCTGCCGGAACCTGTTTCCCGGTAAACACCTCCTTCAAAGTCACCGATTTAAACGCCGGCAACCCCAGGCCAAAAATGGTCTGCTCAATGGTCGCATAGGACACATCTGTTCCAACCAGGGCTGAAATGTCGCGTTCGACGCTTGGGAATTTCGGCAGTGGCCGATACGGCGCAAACGTTTGCGGACGGTGCAGGAGCGCCCCCAGTGTGACTTCACACAGGTACACTGGCTGTTTGAGCTTGAACTGTTCCGTAGCCGGCACACTCATCCGGCCAAGCCAGCCAATCGCTTTTCCATCCACCACGACCTGCGCGGTCTGACCTGGGAAATAGGCTTGCGGAAGATCACCTTCCGGAACGACAAACTGTGCACCTTGAATCTGGAGTGCCGCCAGAATACTTTCCAGAATTCCTTTGAGCGTGTGGAAGGTCTCAGTTCGAGCCTGATTGCTCCAGTCTCGGGTATTGGGAGCACCGGTCACGACCAGAGCCAGATGTTCAGCTTCCTGAAATCCATCCAGCGAGCCTTCAAAAACCTTCCCAATTTCAAACAGTCGCACGTTGTCAGTGCCATAGTTGAAATTGTGCGCCACGGCTTTGACCAAACCAGGAAGCAAAATCGGGCGCATTCGATCTTCAGTTTTGTCAATCGGGTTGGTAATCACCAGCGGCCCGTCAGCCCCCAGTACCCGCACATCAGCATCGCTGGCCCAACTGAAGGAAATGGCCTCGGAAAATCCCTGACCAACCAGACATTGGCGACCCCGACGGCGCTGAGTTTCACCAGCCAGGTAACTGCCAGCCCCGCCCCAACCTGGCAGCGTGGCCGGAATCCCGGCGTAGCCCACCAGGCGGATCACTTCTTCAACCAGATCGGCTTCGATATTGATATCAACCCGATAGGTCGGGCCAACCACCTGCCAGACTTCCCCTTCGGTGACGGTTTCAAAGACAAATCCAAGCGCCTTGAGGGCCGATTCAACCTGTTCCGCGCTGACATCAACCCCAGACAGAGTCCGGACCCGACTCCGACGCAACTGAATTGATTTTCGGGCCGGAGGATTCGGGTACGCATCAATTACACCGGCGACAATTTCCCCGCCGGCAACTTCCTGGATCAACTGGGTACAGCGATTGAGGGCCAGAACCGGCATTTCACAATCCGCTCCGCGCTCAAACCGATGTGATGCTTCGGTATGCAAATCGAGCGCACGTGACGTTCGCCGAACCTGAGCCGGTTCAAAATAGGCGCTTTCAATCAGCACATTGACCGTTTCGTCTCCGATTTCGCTATTGGCGCCGCCCATCACCCCGGCCATCGCGACGGCCTTTTCTCCATCGGCAATCACCAGCATCTGGGGGGTGAGCTGACGCTCAGTCCCATCAAGTGTGGTCAGTGTTTCGCCTTCGCGAGCCGTACGAACCACAATTCGGTGCTCACCAAGCAGGTCATAATCAAAAGCATGGAGTGGGTGACCAAGTTCGAGTAACACAAAATTGGTTACATCGACCACGTTGTTGATGCTGCGCTGACCAACAGCGGCCAGCCGCTCAACCAACCAGGCTGGAGAGGGCCCAACCTTGATGCCGCGAATCATCCGCGCCGTGTAACGTGGACACAATTCCG
>DAOQNB010000746.1:0-3751 GCA_035335845.1 Acidobacteriota bacterium
TCAAGTCTATCTGGTTCTATTTGAGTCAGTTCTGAACAATTCTTTTCAAACATTCCATGGATTTGACGATCCGGGTTTTATCTACTGACGACTGACTGATGGACTACTGACGATAAACTGGTATGAATCCAAACTTTTTGTTTGGTGAAATGCTGCATCTCAAACTATCCTCGGGTCACCGATTCGCACATATCAACTCATTTGTGATGGAGTACCTGCTGCATGAAATCGCTTCGTGTGAGGACCTTTTTCTTTCTTTTTGCGCTGTTGTGTCTGATTTCCGTTCCGATACAGGCTCAGTCAGGTGACCCTCGACTGGCTGAAATTGATGCCTATATCACTAAAGCTGCTGCCGATTGGAATGTTCCGGGCTGTGCGGTGGCGATTGTCAAAGACGACAAAGTCATCTGGGCGAAAGGGTACGGCGTTCGCAAACTGGGTGAATCAACCCCAGTTGATGACCATACTTTGTTTGCCATTGCTTCAAATTCAAAAGCCTTTACTGCGGCGGCTTTGGCAATTCTGGTGGACGAAGGCAAGGTCAAATGGGATGACCCGGTCACGAAATATCTGCCCTGGTTTCAGATGTATGACCCTTATGTCACCCACGAAATGACGGTTCGGGACCTGCTCTGTCATCGGAGCGGCCTGGCCACCTTCAGCGGTGATTTGCTGTGGTATGAAACCACGTACACCAGCGAGGAAATCCTGCGCCGGGTCCGCTATCTCAAACCAACCTCAAGTTTTCGGAGTCAATTTGGCTACCAAAACAATATGTTTATTGCCGCAGGTGAAATCGTTCGAGTGGTGACCGGTAAAAGCTGGAGCGAATTTGTCACAGAACGGATCCTGACTCCACTTGGAATGACCTCAACCACGACAAGCGTCACTGCCTTCAAACCTGGTGACAACGTTGCTGCGCCGCATAATGAACTCGACGGAATGATGCGCGTGATTCGCTATTCAAATGTTGATAGTGGTGCGGCTGCCGCCGGGCTCAATTCCTGTGTGGCGGATATAGCGCAGTGGCTCAGGCTGCAACTGGGGCGGGGAAGATATCAGGGCAAAGTCATCTTCAGTGCCAGAAATTCCCGTGAAATGTGGACGCCGCACACGCTGCAAGCTATCGGCGAGCTAGCCGAAAAGCTCAATCCGACACAGCATTTTAGCGCCTATGGACTTGGGTGGTCGCTCAACGATTATCAGGGCCGCAAAGTTATTTCGCACGGTGGTGGACTGGATGGAATGATCTCGCGCACGGCCATGATTCCAGAGGAAAACCTCGGTCTCGTCGTCCTGACCAACAGCGAAACCGCACTGGCGAACGTGGTTTCAAACAAAATTTTCGATGTGTTTTTGGGTGCTCCCCAGCGTGACTGGAGCGCTGAATTTCTGGAACTTACCCGCCGACGCAAAGAAGCCGAAAAACTGGAAACCCAGCAAATTGAAGCGTCCCGCATTCCCAATACTCAGCCGTCGCTTCCCCTGGCGAAATACGCCGGGAAATATTCCGGGCCGCTCTACGGCGATGCCACCATCACGGAAGAAAACGGCAAACTCGTACTTCGGCTCATTCCAGCGCCAAATTTCGTCGGAGATTTGGAACACTGGCACCTCGACACCTTCCGCCTGAAATGGCGGCCCAGTGTCAGTTATCCGTTCCCAAAGGGATTTGTGACCTTTACCATCAATGCCAGTGGAAAACCAATCGAACTCAAGATTGACTGTCCGAATCCGGATTTTGATTTTGGAGAGTTGGAATTGAAGCGATAGAACCTTGTCAGTCCTGCCTGTGTGAGCGGATGGGCTGGAAGCAGTTCCACCCGCTCACGTTGGCGATACTGATACCAATTTGCAATGGAATCCTCAGTATTAGGAAATAGTCAAATAGTTCAATCAAATAAGCTTAGCGAACTACTGACTACTGACTACTGACTACAAACTGGTATGACAATTCCTATTTCGTTTCCGGCTTGACGTATTTTTCAGGGTTTTTGTCAAATTTGGGCTTACAGCCAGGGCAACAGAAGTAATAGCGTTTGCCTTTGTAATCGCTAAACGTAGCCGATGCGGTGTCCAGGACTTCTTCCTTCATCACCGGGCACATCACGACTTCTTCTTTTTCTGGTTTGGGTTCGGGTTTGGTCTGGTCCTGAGCAAAAGCCGGGGCTGAAAAAGACAGGGCCAGGGTTGCCACAGCGGCGAGCGTGAGCTTTCGAAACATGGTTGATTCTCCTGAAAAATGGGAATGAAAAGATGAAAAGCGTTGATTATTCTCATCTTAGCCCATCTGCGCCAGCCTAATTTCCAGGAACGGAGCGGGCTTTTTTGGGCGGAGTAGTTTTGGCAAGGGCAATCCGCTGCTCTGCCAGTTGATCCGCTGCTTTGTAGGTCGCAATATTTTCACGCTCTGCATACTCAAATACTTCACGCACTGTCTGGTAAATAGCTTCGACTTTGGAACGGGCAAAATCAGGTGTCCAACCAACCAGATCCACGCCGCCACTGAGAATTCCCCCGGCATTTACGACATAATCGGGAGCATACAAAATCCCCCGGTCCTCCAGTTCATCGCCGCTTTGATCGTCCAAGAGCTGGTTGTTGGCGGCGCCAGCGACAATTTCAACTTTCAACTGAGGAATGGTCTCCGGGTTAATGACCGCACCCAGGGCACAGGGTACAAAAATATCGGCTTCGACTGAAAAAATATCGGCTGGGTCAACTGCCGGGACATCCAGTTCAGCCATCATGCGCTTGACCCGATTCTGGCTCACATCGGTCACCACCAGTTTGGCGCCAGCCTGATGGAGTTGCCGCGCCAGATGCGTTCCGACATTGCCAAGTCCCTGAAGGGCAATTCGTCGTCCGGTCAGGTCATCACTTCCCCAACGATAATTGGCTGCGGCTTGAATTCCCCGAAAAACCCCACGTGCTGTCCAGGGCGAAGGGTCTCCGTTACGGCTTGCCAATCCAGCGACATGGCGGGTTTCCTGATGAATCAACTCCATATCCGCTGGACTGGTACCGACGTCCTCTGCCGTGATGTACCTCCCGCCCAGCCCGTCAATCAAGCGCCCATGGGCCCGGAACAAGACTTCACGGTCAGTGCGGCGATTGTCCCCGATCAAAACTGACTTGCCACCACCAAGTTGCAACCCTGCCAGGGCGTTTTTATAGGTCATTCCGCGTGCCAGCCGGAGCGCATCAACAATCGCGTCCTCTTCGCTTTCATAATTCCAAAATCTGGTGCCACCCACAGCGGGGCCAAGGGCAGTGCTATGAATGGCAATAATGGCTTTGTATCCGATATTTGAATCCTGAGCAAAAACAAGCTGCTCGTGACCAAATTCTTGCAAATGTTGAAATAGCTTCATATACACCTCCTGGCTGAAAGAATTTATAACTATCACATGAAATGAAAAACGTGACGATTCTTGCAGGTTACCATTCCTTTTGGTACCCGAAAAGTTGGAATGGCTATCCTATACACGCCTCAACCAGAAAAATAAAGCAATTTCTTTGCGCAAAAAAAAGCAGTCAAAACCTCCGTCTTTTGCGGCCCCAACATCCAGTCAGATCAGAACTTGCGGGCGAAACCCACATAGAAGACAGCACAGCCTGACTTTGCCTGGCGGGTTTTATGCAAACCAGTCTCTGGAAACTATTCAAAAAATTAGATTTAGGCCATTGTTCAACCTTGAACAATTTCAATTTGCCTGGCTTACACACTCACCTTTTCAGTTGCCTGACG
>DAOQNB010000747.1:0-3748 GCA_035335845.1 Acidobacteriota bacterium
CGCTCCCTTAGTGCTTTGTGCCTGGTGCTTAGTACTTTGGAATCAATATTTTCGAGGCACCAGGCACCAGGCACCAAGCACCAAGCACCAGGCACATTCTTCATTCTTCATTCTTCATTCTTCATTTCCTGAACCCAGAACCCTGAACCCTAAATGATTCAAATGAGGTTGACCTGTGACATATTCAAATTCAAATCGAACAAGTATCGTGGTTGGCGGAGGCATTGCCGGATTGACCGCCGCTGTTTTTTTGGCCCGCCAGAATCAAAAAGTGATGGTGCTCGAACGGTCGCAACACCCTGGTGGATTGGCTCAAACCCAAACCAAACATGGGTTCTCATTCAATATTGGACCGCACGCAGTGGGCCTTGGCGGAGCAGCCTTTCGCATCCTGACCGAACTGGGTGTTCCACTCAAAGGTGGTGTTCCTGCCTATGCCGGTTCAGTTGCGCTTTTCCGGGATCGGGTCTTTCAACTTCCGGCCAGCCCGGTATCCATGTTCACAACCGGAATGTTGAGCCTGGCAGAAAAGTTTGAAGCTATTCGATTTCTGACCAGATTAGAGCACATCAAGACAGAACAGTTGCTGGAAACTTCAATTCAAACCTGGGTTGACCAGCATTTGAAACACGCCACAATGCGCGAATATCTCAAGGCACTCCTGCGCCTCTCGACCTATTCCAATGCTCCGGAGCAAACCAGTGCCGGGGTGGCTCTGGCCCAAATGAAACAGGGTGTAAAACATAACGTCTTGTATTTGCATAACGGCTGGCAATCAATGGTAAACAGTCTGTGTGAAATGGCAACCCAGGCTGGGGTTGAAATTCGCACCAGCACCCCGGTGCAATCTGTCATCCGTGATGAACAGGGAACCGTTCGCGGAGTTCGACTGGTCACTGGTGAACAACTCTCGGCAGCCGCCGTGATTCTGGCAGTACCTCCAAAAGTCGCACTGGATCTGGTCGAAGGCAGTCATCAGTCAGCCTTTGGCCGCTGGGCAGCACAGACCACGCCGATCAAACTCGCCTGCCTTGACCTGGCTCTGAGCCGGGTGCCACAGCCCAAAACCAATTTTGCATTGGGGATTGACCAGCCCTGGTATTTTTCGGTTCATTCGGCAGCCGCCAAACTGGGTCCGACTGGTGGAGGACTCATCCATGTGGCCAAATACCTTCCGATCAATACCAGTAATTCATCAGCTTCAGTGCGCGCCGAACTCGAACACGTGTTGGATCTGGTCCAGCCGGGTTGGCGCGAAGTGATTGTCCACCAGCGATTTTTGCCAGAAATGACCGTCGCGAATAGCAACCCGAGGCCAGTTGCTTCAGGTCTCGGGGATCGCCCCCAAACAGCAGTTGCAGAAATTCCAGGATTGTTTTTAGCCGGAGATTGGGTTGGTCCAGAAGGGTTGCTGGTTGATGCCAGCGTGGCCAGCGCCAGAGATGCAGCACGCAAAGCCACGGAATTTATCTCAAAAAATGACCTTTCTTTTCTGGTACTTAAAGAAGTTTCATCCAACAACTAAAAAAAGAAAGAAACCTGCTGAAAAAATCTTGACAACTGAGGGGGTGGGGAGCCTGATTGTCGAGCAGGCAGGTTTTATTTGGTCAGTGGTACCATTGCCGGGTTTATGCCCAGACAACCCAACTCGTTTTGCGGGTTGGTTACTCTTCAATCATCAAGGAACCCTTTCTCACGTCAGATTTCATCTACGAGTCGCCTGGCCTTTTCTCTGAAAATGACGAATTGAGACGGATTCTTTATGCCAGATAACAAGCTAAATATCTCATAAGATTGGATATAACCGACAACTCACGACTGACTTTTGGGGATATGAATGTTATGCGTCACCTGTTTCTGGCTTCATTGGTGCTGACTCCAGGATTGTTGTTTACTTTTTCATTGGCTTCATGGTTTGAACCACGGATTGCCCTCGCTACGACCACTCTGCCCGAGGTTTTAGTCCGGGTCCCCGCTTTGAGGAGTCAACTGGCGGATTTTCTTTATTCGTCACACATCATTCCCAATCCGGCAACTCTTTCCGAGGCACAACCCAGCACCGCCGTTACACTGACTGAAGACCCAAACACGGTTACCCTTTTAGCCATTCAGGAATGTGGAGAGGTGGGAACAGCAACGAGCACAGTCACACTCGACACCACAGCACCAGTTTTGACGATCACTTCCCCGCCAGACGGCGCCATCACAACCCAAACCCAAATCACTGTTGTTGGAACCGTAACCCATACCAGCCCTGTCACGGTTCTCATCAATGGCCAGCTTGCCAGGCTTTCGGGAAATCGATTTACGGCTCTCGTGTCACTGGTTGAAGGAATAAATATCCTCACATTGGTCGCCGTAGATAGTGACCATCACGCTACGTCCCTGACTCGTCAGGTGATCCGAGACTCAACACCACCAACCATTGTCATTGCGGCACCAGAAGACGGTAAAGCGACTTCTGAAGCCCAAATCCTCGTCACTGGCGAAATCGCCGACGCCACCAGCACGTTGGTTCGGGTGAATAACCAGTTCGCTCCTTTAACCGGTACCACGTTTCACATCACGGTTCCATTAACTGAAGGAGTCAATCCTCTGTCTATCGTCGCAATTGACGGTGCACAGAATACAACGACCAAAGTACTTCAGATCGAACGTGATTCCAAAGAGCCAGCTCTTCATGTGACTTCACCAGTAGAAACCATATTTGTCACCGAGGCGGCACAGGTCACCTTCCGAGGAACAGTCACCGATGTAACCACAACGACTGTCTATGTGAATAGTGAAATTGCGCCTTTGAATGGTACCACCTTTGAGTTAACGTTTCCTCTCCGAGAAGGAAGAAACAAAATAACTGTTGGTGCGGTGGATGAGGCAGAGAATATTAGCGCAATGACCTTTACGATTACCCGGCAGACGATTATTCCACTCACCTTGACAGTGAAATTCCCAATTGATGGTGACATCACCCGGAGTCCAGAGATTATGATCGTGGGAGACGTCACTGGTACGGGAACGGTTCAGGTCACAGCCAATGGCATACCAATTCGAGTTACTCCATACGGGGAGGTCATCTCAAAACAATTTGAAATTTCGGAGGGCAATAATTCGCTCCACCTTGTAGCAGTTGATGCCTTACACAATCGGGTTGAAGTTGTCCGTACCGTTTTTAAAGATTCCGTGCCTCCAGTCATCAGTGATCTTTCCCCGCCAAACCGCGCAATCATTACGACTCCAACTATCACACTCGAAGGGAATGTTGCTGATGCGACAGGAGTTACGGTAGAAGTAAATGAAGTTGAGGTACCTGTTTCCGAAGGGCACTTTATTGCAACCAATATCCCGATTGCTGAAGGGGAAAACATTTTTTGGATTACCGCAACTGATGAGGCTGGTAATTCTGTTTCTGAGGTCATTCGATTGACTGGTAAAGACCAACCCCGGCCCACACAGCCAGTTTTTGATCAAAATGCACCTCACAGCGAGTACCAGAGAGCCCATTTCTTGAAAAGTCACTTTACAATTTTAAACGGCACCTCAGGGAGAAAAGACAATGAGGACTGAAACCAACACCCTATTCATTTGGATGCTCACCGCTTATCTGGCAATCCATTCTCCTGGTATCGAGGGACCCAAATTATTTGAAAAACACCTACCAGCAGGAAAAGTAGTTTTTTATAAGACGGCGAGGACCTCAACATATATTACTCCACGAAAGGATGGAGAATTTTATATTTTAGGTGGAGAA
>DAOQNB010000748.1:0-3747 GCA_035335845.1 Acidobacteriota bacterium
CCCGCTTGATAAGTTCAGCCGCTTCGGCAAAGAGGTGATCAGGTAAAAACCCATAGATCAGTGTGATATGGGGCATCCAGCGATTGATGTTGCGGTCATACGTTCGCCGAATGTTCTGAATGGCAGGCCAGAGGTTGAGTGGCGGGATAATCACAATCGCGCTGGTGTAGACCGGAGGGGTCAAGCGCAGGAGGGCATCGGGTTCCGGGTTCCGGGTTAATTCGGCACCGAGCCCGAAATGGTCGGAAATAAAGAGCAAGCCGGAAGGCGTGGCAACTGGTTGGACGCCAAGTTTTGCAATCTGAGTGGGTCGCCAGTTTTTCGACCGGACCCACATCCGGTCATAGCGCGATGAGTTACCCGAGCGCGAAAGTTGTGCCGCCAGGTCATTGGTCACCGGGTCATAGGTCAGCCCTGGGTCAGTGGGGTTTAATCGCGGCCAGAGGTCGTCAAAGTCTTCATGTTGAAACAGTTGATCCAGTTCGTCACCGGGCGTGTTGAAATCTCCGACCACGGCACAATCACCGGGCAACTGACTGAGATATTCGACCAGTTTCCCGGTATACAGCCGTCGCCGCGCCGGGGCCTCACTTGTCATACTGCTTGGCAAATGCAGAACGGCGATGTGCAATGGCTGATCGTTGAGCGTCCAGGTGGCAATCAGCACCCGTTTGCGGAGTGAAAACCAGTGGTCAACCTGTGAAAACGGATATCGGCTCAGCACCAGCACCCCGTGCGGATCAAGATTCGGAGACAGTATCGGCTCGGAAAGAAACCAGCCGGCAGTCCAGTCAGCCCTTTGAATCGCAGCCAAAACAGTGGGAGTCACTTCCTGGAGCGCAATCACGTCGGCCTGACTGGATTGCAATAACAAAAGCAGTTGAGTTGTGCGTTCTGGTGTCCTCAAATCCCCATCGTCGGGAAGTTGCGCCAGAATGTTGAAGGTAATGATCTTCAAGCGGTCAACCGAAACCGGATTCACCTCGGTGGAAATGGCATTCCATTCGAAATGACTGTTCTGAAACACAGGTCGGGAGACACAAGCAAAATCCGGATTAGCCGACGGTGTTTCAGAAATCAGCAAACTGGTTGGAGCTGAAATCCGCTCAGGCGGCTCAACCCAGGCGGCGGCGGGGAGTTCGTCCGTTGCAAAAAGGTCGAGATGTGTTTCACGGTCCCACACTCGGGTCTCACCACACCGAACAAAGCGCACCCGATGCCAGGGAATATCGCTGGCCACGGCCCACTCATCCACGGTTTTTTCGCGAAAGCCTTCGGGTGCCAGCCGATCCTGGTAGCCAACCCGAAACGCAGCCCGATTGAGCCGCGAATCCCACAGGATCCGGCTGATGATTTCGCGACTGGTACTGAGTTTGGTGCGTGAGTCGTCTGAAGCCATGAAGAATGAAGAATGAAGAATGAAAAGGACTTGTCAGTACCACCTGCGTGAGCGGGTGGGGTTGGAAGCACGCTGGCCCACCCACTGATGCGGGTGGTACTGACTGAACGGAGCGCTATTTCCTGTCCAGATTTGTCCAGTCACCCGATTGAATGAATGCCGCCCAGTAAAAAGGGTGTTTCCACCGCTTGCTTTTCAACATGTCCAACTGGCTGTTATGCAGTGCCTGACTTCGGCCTTCGCCGGCTTTCAAGCGGCGGTAGAAATTTGTCATCAATTCCTTGGTGCCCTGATCCGACACTGGCCACAGGCTCATCACCTGTGACTCACTTCCGGCCAGAACCAGCGCCCGGCGTAACCCATAGACCCCATCACCATTTTTGATATCGCCCACGCCTGAATCGCAGGCCGACAACACGACCAGTTTGGTGCCCCACAGGTTGAGTTGCGCGGCTTCCAGCGCTGTCAACTTTCCATCGTCTTCGGTACTGGTGCCACCAGTGTTGGCGCCCGCAAAAAAGAGACACGACCGGAGCAGCGGATTGGCCTCCCGCAGTTTTTCAGACTCCACCGGGCGCAATTCGTCTTCAAGAGTCAATCCCCGTTGCTCAGGGCTGATGGGCGATGGTTCTTGAGGCAGGTTTTGGAGAAAAGAACCGTGGGTGGCAATATGCGCTATCGAAGGTCCCATAACGGATTGGAGGGTTTTTTTCGTGGCCTGGGCATCCAGGCGCAGAGTGGCATCCGGGAAGAGTCGTTTGAGGATGGTGCCTTCTGCGGTGGTTCCATTAAGTTGAGACAACGGCTCATAGGTGTTCCCAAACAGTACCGGCCCTTTTCCAGTCCCATAGGCCGGGTTGACCAGAATAAAAGGTGGTTCCTGGCTGCTGGTTTTGGCTTGCAGTCGCAGCAAATCCCGCCCACTGGTCAGATAGGTCATCAGGTAGTTTTCCGCCAGATACTTCCCGGTTTCATCGGTCAAAGCCGCAAAGGGAATCAGGTTCAGGTCGCCATCCGGTGAAATCAACAGGTGTTTGGAGGTACCAATCAACGTTCTGACCGGTTCAAAAATCAGCTTTTCCAGTTGGTGTCCAGCCAGTTTGACATTGGCTTGAGTTGAATTTCCTCCAGTCGCCTGAGTCAAAAGGCTGAGTTTGCGGGACCAGGCATCCGTTGAAGCCTGATCGCTCACTGCGCGGCGAAACGCGGCCACCGCTTTCTGAATCGGCTCGGTTTCACCCAGGTCGGCAAATCGGATTTCCCCGCTTTGGTCGAGCAGGTAGACAACATAGCGAGCATTTCCAAACTGGCGGGTCTTCGCGTCATACGGACGATAGACGGCATATTCCAAAAGAGTGGCATCGGGTGGAATCAATTTTCTCACGGCTTCCAGTGTGATTGGTGTCACCTGGGTTTTGAATTCGGCGCTCCGGGTACTGATTTCGGCTTCCAGTTTTTCTTTTTGAGTTTCCAATTTCCGGAGATAGGCCAGATGATCTTCCGGCTTCCGGTTACCAGGGCCGCGCAAGGTCAACACCGAGACCTGGCTGGCCAGACTCGCATAGTCGTCCAGCAACTTTTGCGTCTCAGGGTTTTGTCGGCGTCGCAAGGTCTCAATCGCCGAGGTCATCACATCGAGTGCCCGCCCTTTGCGACGCAATACAATGGTCAATGCCGCAGACAAGGCCGCCAGGTTCTGTGGGGCTGACTCCACCTGAAGAGTAAGTGTGCTATCCGTATTGCCTGCCGTTCGGCTCAGATAGAGCAGCTTTTGACGTTCGGAGCCCGAAACAAGATTTCGAACCAGATCGCGCTCGCTCACTTCATTGCCGCGCGACTGGTAGGTGATGGCTTGTTCGATGTCACCTTTGGCACGGTACATACCAGCCAGGTTGATGAGGCTTTGGGCGACATCCAGATGATCTGGACCCAGCACCTTCTCCCGGATCGCCAATGACCTCAGATACAACGGTTCCGCCCTGACATAATCGCCTTGATTACCGTAGAAAGCTGCCATGTTGTTGAGACTGCTCGCAAAAATCCAGTGATGTGTTCCACGCGCCTTCTCATTGATCGCCAACGCTCTCAAGAACATCGGCTCGGCTTTTGTGACTTCGCCCTTGGCCTCGTAGAGAAACGCCAGATTGTTGAGACTAGTGGCCAGATCCGGGTGGTCTGGCTTCAACGCTTTTTCCTGGATCGCCAATGCCCTCAATAACAGCGGTTCGGCCTGGCTGTATTCACCTTTACGATTATAGAGAAAGCCCAGGCAAAAAAGGCTGAAGGCCGTCGCCGGGTGGTCTGGCCCCAGCGCCTTCTCCCGGATTGCCAGCGCCTGCAGATACAGT
>DAOQNB010000749.1:0-3739 GCA_035335845.1 Acidobacteriota bacterium
AACCCTTTCAACAGGACGAAGAATGCGGGTTTGCCTGTGGGGAGTAATTTGGGGGGTTGCGCTTCCAGGTTTTCCACCATGTTTTCTTTTGGTCCTTTTGGTCTCTTTGGTCCTTTTTGTCTTTGTTTTACCCTGAAACCTGGAACCCATGACATCCCGGAGGGCAACCGCCATGATTCTTTCAAAAGCCACCGGATATGGAATCAGAGCGCTGGTGTATCTGGCCCAACACAACCAGGGGCGACCCTGTGGGCTGCGTGAAATCGCTGATGCCCAGGTCATTCCGTCGGTCTATCTCCGAAAGATTTTAGGCGAACTCCGCCGGCATCGAATTCTCAAATCAAGCAAAGGTATCCACGGTGGGTACGAACTGTTTCGCACGCCCGAACAAATCACGCTCTGGGAAGTGTTCCAAATCCTTGACCCGAACCCGGAATTTGTCGAGTGCCCTTATTGCCAGAGTACCGACATCCACAATCAAGGATGCCCACTGCACGAAGAGTGGAACCGGATTCGGACTGAATTTTTCGAATTATTGAAAAACCGAACTATTGCCCAGATGAAAAAAAGCGATCCCAAACCCGCCTGAAGGCGGAAGGCTGAACGCCAGCTTTATGGTTCAACCGACAAATGGCCAGCTCATTCACGATAAACTTTCAGCGACCTTGTGTGATTCATTTGGCCGGGTGATTCGTGATGTGCGCATGTCGGTGACGGACCGGTGCAACTTTCGGTGTGTGTATTGTATGCCGCCAACAGGGTTGTCCTGGGTTGAGAAGCCAGAACTCTTGACGTTTGAAGAGCTTCACCGACTGGCTGAAATTTTTGTTGAACTGGGAGTGACGCGAATCAGGCTCACGGGAGGTGAGCCGCTGTTACGCCAGGGATTGCCGGTTCTGGTCAGCCAGCTCGCACACATTCCAGGGATCTCAGATCTGGCGCTCACCACCAATGGATTTTTACTCGGAGATTCCTTACCTGAACTCATCGCTGCTGGGCTGAATCGGGTGACAATGAGCCTGGATTCGTTGAACCCGACGACGTTCTGGACCATGACCCGAAAAGCGGCGTTGTCAAAAGTACTTGAAAATATTCACCGGGTCCAGCAATCCAGTTTGTCTCCACTCAAAATCAATTGTGTCGTGATGCGGGGTGTCAATGACCACGAAATCCTTGATTTTGTGAACTTTGCCCGTGAAACCAGAGTCGCTGTCCGATTTATCGAATATATGCCGCTCAATGGGCCAGATCAGTGGCGGCCTGAAGTGATGGTTTCAGGTGACGAAATCCTGGAGCGCATTCAACACCAGTTTCAACTCATACCTGTGGCGCCGGTTAGCCCAAGTGAAACCGCGCTTCGGTTTCGGTTTGCCGATGGAGACGCCGGTGAAATTGGGATCATTGCTTCGGTCACCCGTCCGTTTTGTAATGCCTGCAGCCGGATTCGACTCACGGCGGATGGAAAACTCAAAACCTGCCTGTTTGCCCATCAAGAGTACGACCTGCGCGGACGGCTTCGGGCTGGAGCTTCACGAAGTGTGTTAAAAGACCTCATTTGTAACGCTGTTTTCCACAAAGGATCTGGTCATACAATCAACTCACCAGAATTTCTGGCCCCAGCACGCACGATGTCCTGTATTGGAGGCTGAGAAAACCAGGGCAGAAGACGACGGGCTGAGGGCTGAAGATTCGCAAGCTCAGGGCAGAAAAAAACGGGTTCAATACCCTGAGCCCGCCGTCTTCTGCCCAAACTTCTTCTGCCCAATGTCTTCTGCCCGAAATCTTCTGCCCGTTGTTTTCAGCCCGATTTCTTCAACCCGCCGTCTTCAACCCTCAGCCTTCCGCCTTATCCTTGCGGCTTTCATCGCATCAATCTCGAAAATACCTTTTGGGCAATTCACTGAAACAATGGCGTCGTGGTCAATGACCCGAACCAGAAACGTTGTTTTCGCTCCCTCATACCGGGTTTCAACCAGATGAGCGGTTCGAAGTGGAAACAATTTGAGTTTGGGAGATGATGACTGCAAGCCATAGTATTCGATTTGAATCAGGCTTTGCGGCGGTGAATGAATCAGCCAGGTGTGGCACGTTGCGGGTGCTCCCTGGCCGATGGCCCAATTCCCAAAGTAACGGGTTCCATATTCAGCGGAATTCCTGGCTCGAAATCGAATCAGGTCATCACCTGACTGATTGATTTCACCCAGGAAGAAGGCGTCCTGTTTTTCGAAATCAGCATCTACGGGGTAGGAAACAAAGCTTGAGTCTCCGGAAAAAATTGGGTAGGCGCCAGCTAATTCCTCACGATACAAGGAAATAAACGAACTTCCATATTTATATTCCAAAAAGTCGGGTTCGATGTGCGCAACACCAAATGACCGAATCCGGTTTGTGTACTCACCTTTCCAGGGTTCTTTGACCACCTTAAACGGCGTGCCAAAACTGGCATCAAGCACCAGTTCTTGAAATGAAATGATGGTTCCCTGCTGGTCATACTCGGGCCTGGAATAGAAGAAAATTCCAAACGTGGGGTCAATAAAATGCCAGTTCCCGGCATAAAAGACTTCGGTGGCGACATGACTGCTCAAGGTTGGCAAATACACCCCATTCACAATTCGGGCTGGAATGCCAACCTTGCGAGCCAGGATCACAAACACCTGTCCCTTGCCACCACAAAATGAAAACCCCTCCCGCAAAATATCAGTCGCCCGAGACTTTGAGGTCGTCTTATCTTTGAGGTAACTGGCAACATACCGCAGAATTTCCAGCGTTTTTTCTTCGTCAGACAACAGCTTTCTTCCCTGTGGAAAGATCGTTTGTAAAACCGTTTCCAAAAAGACTGGATCTTCATCGGCGGGCACGGTCAAATCCGCTGGGATCGGTTTATTTTTCCGGCCTGAAGGATTGTTTCTGGCCCAGGATGGCTGTTTTGAATTCTGGTTTTGGTTGGACTTCCGCTGCTTTTTTGGTTTGGGACGTGAGAGATACGATTGCAAGGCAAAGGTTGCATATCCCAGACAAAAAGCAACCAGGATCATCAAACCTATTTTTTTGGCGCCAGGCCGGGCAGTGTTCATACAAGTTTACAGTCAATCATCAACAGTCTGTTTTGGTTTATTTCAAGGCTAAACCTTTGAAATACTTGTATTTCTCTGAATCCTGAATCTCGGGTGAAATCATCACAATGCCAAGCGTAGACAATCTCTCCGGCAATGGCTTTTCTGACATCAGCCACCAGCTTTGAAAGAGTGGCCAATATCAGTGGAGCCACCTCCGAAAAAGTGACGTCTGATTTCACCGTCAGGACAAGATTCTGTTGAATAGATTGGAAGCGTAAAACTTAACCGAATGAAGGAACCACGAAAAATCGCAAACCAACTATCTCTCTCATCTCAGCAAAATTGCAAGCCAAAAAATTTGGAATCGCCCTTACCTTACTGTGACTTCAGCCGTGTTTGAATAAGCCGAATACTTTTTGGTAGTTCGATTATATGCCCGTACCTGGTACAGGTAGGTGCCCGGTACCAGATTCTGGATAAACGACGTGGTATTGGCCACCAGTGAAGCCGCCTGGGCAAAGCGTCCGGTACTCTTTGGCGCCCGTTCCACGATAAAATTGGTTTCGTTGGTCGAATTATCCTGCCATCGAACGGTTACTTTGCGCGATGCAGCCGTGGCGGTCAGGTTCGAGGGTGCCGGAATGACATTTGGATCCGGTGGCGGTGGTGGTGGCGCGGTTGGT
>DAOQNB010000750.1:0-3738 GCA_035335845.1 Acidobacteriota bacterium
CGGCGTTGCCTCCCGGCCCTGAAGGACCGGGTCTCCACGCCGAAGATAGGATGAAATATAGCATTTCAGAAAAAGGTTTTTGCCTGGGAGCGCAGGCGTCTCGCCCATAACTCATTTACCATCAATAGATTTGGTGCGGGAGGGACGCCCGCGCTCCGAGGAAATATTTATCTGTTATGGGTTCATTGGCCCCTGAGCCGTCAGATCATCATCTTCCTCTCTAATGTCTGCCCGTTCATCTCTTTGCGCCAGACCATCAGTTCCAGCTTTGATATTTGTTTTAATCGCCAGTGTGTCCATCGAATGGGTTAACTGGTGTGCCTCCTGGGCTTCAGTGGCAAAGGGATTCATCTTCTTCTTCATGGATTGCTGCTCCTTATACTTATTGGATTCAGGAAAATGAATTCGCTGGCGAGAAGTGCAGAAAAATGCGATCCATTACACCATTTTCCAGTTTTGTTTTGCCTGAGAGACAGCAATATTGAAATAATACCATTTTGCAATGAATGCCTCGCATCAGGAAAAAGCGAAGTCGTTGGAAAAATTGTATTTCCCTGAACCCTGAACCCCGACCCCTGAACCCTCATTGGTTTTATTTATCCACCACCTTCAATCGCATTTCGGCACCGTTGGCACGAATCTCCGGCACGTACATCGCGTGCCCCATCAGTGGCAGGGCATGGAACGTGCCAGGGACTTCGGCGCGCAGGTCATACTTGATTTGCCAGACACCCTGCCCAAGCTTGCTCGCAAACAGGGCAACTTTTCGGTCGCGAAGCTCCTGGTAAATCCATTGCTGCTTGCCCGTGTAGTCATAGTTCGAACCACCCAGCCGTGTTTGCTCCGGTGATTTACCACGCAGTTCCGGCTTAATCGCATCAGCCCGTAGTTCCTGGGCATAGAGGGATTCGCCGCTCCGAAGTTGAACCGCTTCGAGTCCGGCTGGTTTCAGGTCTTCAAAGAGCAGATATTCATAGTCGTTTTTGGTTTCAATCGTGAGCACGACTTCGACCCGATCACCGCTGGTGAGCGTTTCTCCGTCTTTTAGTTGAACCCGTTCATAGCGATAGCCGCTCAGTAACGTCGGCTGGGCCACAAGCCGGAAATATTCGCGATTGACAAAGAGTTCGTTCCCGGCAGGCGTGATTGGTTCTTCAGTCGAGAAAAACGTCGCCTGAGCCGCAAAGTAGAGCGGTGCTGTGCCGCCTTTGCGAATGATCTGAATGTCATTGGCACCATTTCGAATCAACGCGGCATTGATTGGGAACTGGCTCGGCGCATTGAGTGCATCTTCGGGGGTCACAGTTTTGGCCGCCATCAGCTTGCCGTTGACGTGCAGTTCATAGGTGACATTGGTGGAAAGTTCTTTGGTCGTGCGGAGATAGTCATTGAGTGCCAGCACGGCAATGGCGGTATCACGCGTGTTGCTCCACTGGGCACCGCGCCGGTTTTTGATCAGCCAGTTGGTCACGGGTTCGATCAGTTTATGAGTTGGGTCAATTGCGACCAGCGCCCGAAGCGCAAACGCCGTCGTTTCAACCGGACTGTCTGACCAGCGCCAGTAGAGGCCATCCGCTCCCCAGTGCGCCGTCCCCATCACTGACGGATCCGCTTCTTTTGCCCCACGTTCCAACACACCGACATCGGGTCGGGCATCGAGTTTGACGCCATTCACCAGATTTTGCGACAGGATGCGGGCATCTTCAGTTCGTCGGAAATGATGGGCTGCCAGCGCCAGCAAGCTCATGGTATAGGCATTGAGCCGGTCCCGATTTTTCCACAGATTCAGATAGGCTTTGCCGGTTGGCGATTCGGCGTTGAATTTCTGAACTGGGGCGGAATACACCGCCAGCGCGTGCAGCATCCACGCCTGAGCGTCAAAGTTGAGTTCTTCTTCGACAATTTCCTGATCCAGATAGCGAGCGGCCCGAGCCATAACATTTTCATCCACCTGAACTCTGGCATCACGCGCCAGCGACAGACCCCAGAGCACGTAAGCAGTCATAAAGTGATCACTGTCACCATCTTTCCACCAGCCCCAGCCACCATCAGAATGCTGAAAATCATAGAGCCGTTTGAGTCCGGCAGTGGTCATATCATTGAGTTTGCGCAGGTCTTCCGGGCTTTTGGTGTGTGTTTTCGCAGCAAATTGCGGTTCAATGCCGCCAAACATTTTGCCCATCACCGATTCAGGTTTCAGTCCCAGACTGCTCAGGGTTTGGGCCGTGATGACCGCCGGCAGAAAGCGGCTCATGGTTTGTTCGGTGCAGCCATAGGGGTAATTGGCCAGATACGGCAGCGCATCGAGCATCGTCACCGCCATGCTCGGCGTCACCTGGACCGTCAGGTTTGTCGTTTCGGGTTTGCGCTCAGCAGGCAACTCCAATTGAATCGCGACACTGTCGCCGCGCATTTTTCCCGATTTGGCAATCAGTTTTTCGATGCCATGTTCAAAGACCGGATATTCACGTTCCATCGCGTCGGAATATTGCCCGCCGGTAGCGGTTACTTTCAGTCGGGCCGTGCCGGCTTTGACGACTGAAACCACCCAGTCAGCCCGCGCTTCGCCATTGGCTGGAACTTTCATCGGACCGGGCTCACCTTTGACCAGCCGACCACTGGCCAGACTTCCAGTAACCACCAGACCGTCAGCCGAAAGCATCGGGGTAATCATCATTTCCTGGCGGGTGTTGTTGTTGATGACGGCGGAAATGGTCGTCTGGTCGCGTTCAACAAAAAACCGGGGTGCTTGCAGACGCACAATCAATGGTTGTTTGGTTCGGGTCGCAGTTTCACCAATGCCCGTTTGGGCGCCAGTGGTAAAGGCTCTGGCCACGGCTTTCCAACTGGTAAGCGTATCGGGATATTTCACTTTGACCACGGCTTTGCCCTGGGCGTCGGTGCGAATATCCGGCTGCCAGAATGCCACCGCCCGGAAATCATTGCGCACAACCACGGCTGGTTCTTCGCCACCGGTTCCCGCCTGGGTCGTTTTTTTGGCAGGTGCTGCCAGTTTTTCAGCCGATTGTTCCTTCATTTGCTTAAAGTCATCAGCCTCAGCCGGCGCCGATGCTGGCGCCGGTACAGCGTTGGAGTCAGCACTCACCCCGGCCCGAAGGTATGCTATCCGTGGTTGTTCCCGTTTGGGTTCGTCGCGGAGTTGTGACTCTTCTGTGGCGCCTTTATCACCCACTCTGTCCAGCCCAACTGTTTCCTTTTCTTTCAATAATTTCCGAAGGTATGGTTTGTAAGCAAATGAATGGTTGAACCTGACCATCTGACGTTGCTTCTGACCAAAGAAAAAGGCACGTGGATCACCCGCATACTCCTGCTGGATATAAAACACCGATTCATCAACCAGCCCCAGTGAAACTTCGGCGGAAACTGGTTTGTTACTGGCGTCACGCGTCGTGATGGTCAACTGGCCATCCTGGCGTGATTGATATTCTTCACGGTCCGCTTTGACCTCGACACTCAGGAAATTTCGCGTCGGAGGCACAATCACTTCGACCGAATCGCCCATCACCTGATAGTTGGAAACCATCACCGCACGGAAAGACACGTTTGGAATGTGGCGTGAATCAATCGGCACCTCGACCAGTTTGGTGTTAGAGGTTAAATGGACCAGTTGATGGCTGTAGAGTTCTTCACCTTCCACTGAAAAAAGGACATAGCGGTCCGTGTATGGAGACGTGATCAACACCGGCATGGTCTGGCCGACAACCGCCGTGTCTTGAT
>DAOQNB010000751.1:0-3732 GCA_035335845.1 Acidobacteriota bacterium
CATTCTCAATTCTTCATTCTCAATTCTTCATTCTTCATTCTTCATTCTTCATTCCTGAGTTACTTATGAGCAAATCAAAATTTGTCGGCATTGCATTGATGTTTTCAGGGTTGATTTTTTGGGGACTGGCTTTTGCAGTCAACCAGGGAATAATTCTTGGTGGGAGTAACCCTCGCCTGATTTTTCTGGCTTTTTGTGCCGTTGGCGCTTTTGACTTCCTGATTGGACTTGCCATTTTCTTCTTAAAAAGGTGATAGTCCAGGTTTCTTCTATTTACATTTTTGAAGCACTTCTCTGCCCGAATAACCAGTTTGATCCTGGTACTCGGGTTGTTTGCTCCACTTCTTTCTTCCCCTGCTTATTCTTCACCCCAATCCAACAAATCCATGGTGTATCCACCAGCTAAAAAAGTAGATCAGGTTGATGATTACCACGGGACCAAAGTCCCAGATCCGTATCGGTGGCTTGAAAATC
The DNA here is from genome assembly GCA_035335845.1 of Acidobacteriota bacterium. Lineage (GTDB taxonomy): Bacteria > Acidobacteriota > Blastocatellia > Chloracidobacteriales > Chloracidobacteriaceae > JACQXX01. Next base: position 475 of record DAOQNB010000751.1, read on the forward strand.
CAGACTCAGAAGAAACACGAGCCTGGGTTGAAGCCGAAAACAAAGTGACCTTTGGGTTTCTTGAAGAAATTCCGTCACGCGCCAGGATCAAAGAACGCCTGACCAAACTCTGGAACTATGAAAAGTATGGGGTTCCAGCCAAATTTGGTGATCGGTATATCTATTCGAAAAACAATGGATTGCAAAACCAGAACGTCCTGTATACGACCACGTCGCTCGGCGGACAGGCGCAGGTACTGCTTGACCCCAACACGCTTTCAACTGACGGAACAGTGGCACTGTCCAATTATGAAGTCAGCGAAGACGGCAAATTGTTTGCCTATGGGCTGTCAGCCTCCGGGTCAGATTGGATGGAGTGGCGGGTTCGCGATATTGCCACCGGCAAAGACCTCCCGGATTTGATCAAATGGGTCAAGTTTTCATCGGTTTCCTGGTTGAAAGATGCCTCCGGTTTCTTCTACAGCCGGTATGATGAACCAAATGAAAGCACCAAACTGCAAAGCGTCAATTACTTCCAAAAGCTCTATTTTCATAAACTTGGCACGTCACAGTCAGACGATGTCCTGGTCTATGAACGCCCAGACGAAAAAGAGTGGCAGTTTGAAGGAACCGTTTCAGAAGACGGCAAATTCCTGATCATCACCGTTACCCAGGGCACCAGCCCCAATACCAGGGTGTTCTATAAAGAATTGTCCAACGGAAACGGCAAAGTCACCGAACTGCTCAACAAATATGATGCATCCTATGAGTTTTTAGGCAATGACGGCGCCATCTTCTGGTTTAAGACCAACCAGGACGCGCCGCGAGGTCGGGTGATAGCCATTGATACCCAGAATCCGCAACCTGAAAGCTGGAAGGAACTGATTGCCGAAGCTCCTGAAACCATGCAATCAGTCTCAGTGGTCAATAACCAGTTTGTGGTCAATTATTTAAAAGATGCCCGAACCCAGGTGAAATTATTCCAACTGGACGGCAAATTTGATCGCGAAGTAACCTTTCCAGGGATTGGAACCGCCACTGGGTTTAAAGGGAAACGGCAAGACAGCGATACCTTTTATTCATTTACCAGCTTTACCACACCAACCACCATCTATCGCTATGACTTGAAAACCGGCAAAAGCAGCGTTTTCCGTCAGCCGAAAGTTGGGTTCAAACCTGGTTTGTATGAAACCAAACAGGTGTTTTACACCAGCAAAGATGGCACCAAGGTGCCGATGTTCATCAGCCACAAAAAAGGCTTAAAGCTTGATGGAAACAACCCAACAGTCCTCTATGGCTACGGCGGATTCAATATCTCACTGACACCCACGTTTTCAGTGTCCAACCTCGTGTGGATGGAAATGGGTGGGATTTTTGCACAACCGAACCTCCGTGGTGGTGGCGAATATGGCGAAGAGTGGCATCTGGCCGGCACCAAGTTGCGCAAACAAAATGTGTTTGATGATTTTATCAGTGCTGGTGAATGGTTGATCGCGAACAAATACACCTCTACACCAAAACTTGCCATTTACGGAGGCAGTAATGGTGGCTTACTCGTCGGCGCCTGTATGACCCAGCGCCCAGACCTGTTTGGTGCCTGTATGCCGGCGGTCGGGGTGATGGATATGCTTCGCTTTCAGAAGTTTACGATTGGCTGGGCCTGGACCTCAGATTATGGTTCATCAGACAATCCGGAAGAATTTAAGGCGCTGTATGCCTATTCACCATTGCACAATATCAAGCCGGGCACAGCCTATCCGCCAACCCTGGTGACCACGGCTGACCATGACGACCGGGTCGTTCCGGCGCATAGCTTCAAATTTGCTGCCGCTCTGCAAGCCGCCCAATCAGGACCAAATCCGGTTTTGATCCGCATTGACACCAAAGCCGGACATGGCGCTGGCAAGCCAACGGCCAAGATCATTGACGAAGCCATGGATCGGTTTGCCTTCCTGGTGCGAGTGCTCAATATCAAGATGTGAGGATTGGGGCTGAAGAAGTTGGGCTGAAGAAGTTGGGCTGAAGAAGTCGGGCTGAAGAAGTTGGGTATTGGAACCCTAAGCCCATTTTCTTCAACCCGACTTCTTCAGCCCTGAGCTTGCGAATCTTCAGCCCTAAAAAAGATACCGCTAACGGGGCTCGAACCCGTACTCTCTGCCTTGAGAGGGCAGCGTGTTAACCACTTACACCATAGCGGCTCAAAGGAACAAACTGATTTTCAAATGAAGGGAAGCCCATTATAGGCGTTTACCTTTCAAACGCAAGCATCTTATTTGCAGCCGCTTACCAGAAAAAAAATGCGAGAAAGCCCCATCCTCAACCGCGAAGCGGTAGGGTGGGGATGAATCGCATTGATTTGTTGAGTAAAGCCGACTATTGTTGTGTCACTCCCTGAGCCATATCCAAGGCATATTCATCCGTATAGCGTCATCGCTCGGACAGGGAGCGTTGGAAATCTCGGTTTCGGTGAGCCTTCGGACTCACCGTTGGTTCAACATTCGTGTCATCGAACCTTGACACCGCACGGTTGATCCCAAACGTGTGGAGCGAACAAGATGCGAGAGAGGGAAGTTCCTTCCCGAAACGGTACTCCACATACCGTCCGAAGCGTCTCGTGCGAAAGCTGGAAAGTGCCACTTAGAGCCGTCGGCTCCCAGGCCGGATCGGAAGCGGTGGCAGGGAACAGCAGGAATCCCCTTCCTCAATCGCGTAGCGATAGGGAGGGGAGGTTCAACTGATACAAACCATAGACGCCTGATTCAGGCACTCACCAGTTTTTTCAATCAGGCGTCTTTTCATCACAAACTCTATGGAACCACAACAACTTCAAGATTTACTGCGCCAGCTTCACAGTGAGCTTGGAACAGTCAAAAGCGTTGATGACGCAACCCGTGAACTGCTCCAAAATCTGCAAACTGATATTGAGGACGTGATGGATCGGTCACTGAGCAGTCAGGAACAACGGTATCCAAAACTTTCACAACGCCTTCAAAACACACTGGTTGAACTTGAAAGCCATCATCCAACAACAACATCGGTCATCGGTCAAATTGCCCATATTTTGAGCCAGATGGGGATTTAGTCAGTCGTCAGTCGTTGATGAGTCAGTCGTTCATAGACCAAAACCAGATACTTTAGTTTGGTAATTTCCTGGGAAGAATTGTTCATAAATGGATCAAATAGAACCAAATAGACTTGACACAAGATCCAAAATCCCAACACTCGACTACTGACTACTGACTACTGACTACTGACTACTGACTACTGACTACTGACTAC
>DAOQNB010000752.1:0-3731 GCA_035335845.1 Acidobacteriota bacterium
AGAGATTGCCGGCGCACCCAATGAGGCAAGAAAAAACAGTAACAAGCGATGTGATACCAGTTCCGTTGGGCTGACGGGAGGTCTTTCCCTGCCTGTATCCGATCTTGCCCCAACGCCAACACTGAGGGTTGATTTGAAACCGGTGCTGGAACGGTACCAGGCGGCCCTGCCAGGAAGCCTTGGCGAAATTTTTCTCAAGCATCGCGGAATTTCATTGAAAACTGCGCAAAAGTTCGGGTTGGGATACGCAGCGGACGGGCAATGGGAACATCGAATACCGACTGGCAAACTGGCTCGAAACTGGAAATGGGGAAGGCTGGTGTTTCCACACACCGATCCGGCTGGCAATTTGATCAATCTGTATGGCCGGGCAGTTGGGCTTGATTCCAAAGTCCCGCGTGACCAGCGGCATGATCATTTACCTGGCCAGAAAGGGTATTTTAACTCACAAACACTGGCTCATTCCGTATCACCTGTTTGGTGTGAAGGACCCTTTGATGCACTGACGCTCCTTGAGTTGGGAATTCCGGCGGTTGCGATTTTTGGAATTGATGGATGGCACTGGGAATGGGTCCATTCCCTTCAAACCTTTTACTTTGCTTTTGACGCCGATGCCGCAGGACAGATCGGGTGGAAACGACTGGCGCGCCAATGTGTGTTGCGGGGCAAAAAGGTGTGGTTTATCCCTCCGGAAGTCTATGGCGAACGCAAAGATATTAACGCGGCTCATTGTGCAGGGACACTACAAATCACTGCGTTTACAAGGGTTCTAGGTTAATTTATCCCTGGTTTTGGTAATTCTTCCCACAGGAACTGGCCAGAACTGAACAGGTGTCCTGGATTCAGAATCGCATGTCAAAATTTTAGACACTGCTTGTCATTTTCATGGCAGGTTCTGTCTTGCCAGCGAGCAACTTGATTTTCTGCAACTGAAGCCTATCTCAATTTTTCACCCGGTTTAGCCTAACGATTAAAGAACTCTTCTGTTGTGGAGTTACCCAGGTAACTCCATTTTTTGTCTAGCTTTATATCCGGTCAAAGACGCAAGAATTCAGTGAAAGTGGTATTTTTTTGTTGGGTACAGGCAAAGCGTTGTTTTTCAAGGTGAAGGACTTATTTTGGTTTTGCGAACGAAACTGGCACAGATCTTGTTAGAGGAATGTCAGATTCGTTTATCCAAAATCCAGTTTTGCTTCCATTTGGTGAGAAATGCTTTTGTCGTTGAGAAAGGTTTCTTTCATCTTTTGTGAGCGCCGTTCCTTCCATGTGTAGAAGTTTTCATCATGTAACTGATATGTGAATTTTGCCTGACACGGTTTGTCACCGCCAGGCATTTAGATCTGAATACTTTCGTTGGTGGATTCCACCAGCATTAACTAACGATTTAACTGAGAGGAGAAAACAGTTATGGGAAGAATGGATGATGCCTGCCGCGACGTGGTTTCAAAGGTTGACGGTGCTGTTGCCTGTGGTGTGGTCGATCTTGAAACTGGCATGCTGTTGGGAATTCATAACGTAGCCCAGTATACGCAGACGCTGAATGAAATTGTCGCCGCTGCCACCATGGATATGTTTCGTGGTCCAAATATTGGTCGAGTTGAGCAACTGATCCGAGCCCATCGCGGCCAGCCAGAGAATGGCGAGCACTATTTTCAGGAAATCCATGTGACCTCAAATCACAACTACCATTTTGCCAAGACTTTAAAAGGTGGCCGGGCTGTGATTATGCTCGTCACCAAAAAAACCACCAACATTGGAATGGGATGGGCCATGCTCAAATCAGTGTTACCTTCGGTTGAGGCCCTGGTCCCGTAATTTTGTCAACGATTAAAGTTCTTTTTAGGACTGGCGTAAGTTTTCAGTTGAGGTATGAAAGTGGCTGGTTAAACCGAGTGACCAGCCACTTTCATACCTCAATTTGCTTCAGATTCAGTTCCTGGTGTGATTGTGGTTGCTTTTGCTGCGGGTTTTTATCAGTTTGAATGTAGAAAACCCTCGCAAATTCAGAGAGTTATAAAGAAAAATACCGAACCCTTTTTACTGAGATTGTTAGGTGCATATGTCTGACTCCTCAACTTTTCCAGTTTTGCCAACTTCAACTGTCCCGTCTGGTTATATTTGGCCGGCGGCCACTGGTCGGGAAGTCATTCGCCAAATCAATGTTGACCAGGCCGTTACGCGACCTGATTTGATTGGCCAGCAAGGGCTGTCTGACGGAAGCGGTAAGTCAGACACGATCATTCTACAAGCCGGAGCGTGGTGCCTGAAAACAGCGGGTCGAAAATATTTTCGTGATCTTGATGATGGGCGAACCTTTTTGCTGGAGGCAGCCCGTCGAAAATTGCAACTGGGGTCGCTTTTAGTCCCAACCACAGTGTTGGTTTTGCAGCCTGATGATGCGGGCGGAGGCTGGTTATGGACTATTTCGCCCTGGATGAAAACGTTACGGACATTGATGAACCAGGCCCTGGCTACCGCCAATGAGAATGCGTTAGGCCTAGCACTTGAAATATTTGCCCGGGCTGCTGTTCGGGCGTTAGTACTGGCATCCCGTCAAAATCTGGTGCTGGATGTACATCCAAGTAATTTTGCCGTCAATGACGATCAGGTTACGTTTGTGTATATTGATGACGACATTGGCAGCGGTTCGTTAATTCCTGCGGTAAGCTATTGTTTTCTTCGACGTTTTGATGAGTATCTGGAGTATAGTCAGGCCCTGATGGCGTATCTTGAGGCTGTTGAAGTGGCAATGGAGATGCGTTTAGAGCGGGCTGATGTTAAAGTCTTGAATTTGATTGAAGACTTTGAACATTGTCAGGTTCGATCTGGATTGGCGGAGCAGGCTCGATCTCGAATCGTAAAAATCTTGCGGCGACGGCAGTGATCATTCAAGCTGACACTATGCGACTAGCTGTTCTCTCCGATATTCACTCTAATATTGCTGCGCTTGAGGCTGTGGCCGAAGCCATTGATCGCCTTTTACCCGACGAGATTATTTGTCTGGGTGATATTGTTGGATACAATGCCCAACCGGCTGAATGTGTTCGGTTCATCCAAAACCTGACCCCACTTGTCATTGCCGGAAACCATGATCGGGATATGATTTCTGGAATGGCGCTTCAGGGAACAAACAAAGCCGCGCATCTGGTTCAGGATTGGACACGTCAGCATTTGAACGATGAGGAACTCGATTACCTGGCAAGTCTGCCCAGTCACTGTGTTCAGCCTGAATATGTTGCCGTCCATGGGTGTTATCTCAATACAACCTATGTGAATGGGTATGTGACCAGCACGATGCTTGAGGAAAATTTACATGCCATTTGCGAGCGGGCAACCTGGCCTCGACTGGCGTTTTGCGGTCATACTCACGTTCCAATGTGCGGTTGGTTGGAAGGCACTGGATGTATTGAACCTCGGGCGCCACAATCGGTCCGCTGGCCTGCCAGTGCTCAGGTGGTGTTAATCAATCCTGGTTCGGTTGGGCAACCTCGCGATCTTGATCCTCGGGCGTCCTTTGCCCTGGTTGATACCCAGGCCCACACTCTCGAAATCCATCGTGTGACCTATGACATAGACCGAACCATTGAGGCGATTAAGCAGGCAAAACTTCCTGTTGAGTTAGGGGAAAGATTGCGAATTGGCCGCTGATGAGGTTCCATCGCTGAAGAAGGTGACCAGAAGGTTTTCAGCCTCAGGGTTAAACAACCTGGTTTCACTTTCCTGGGCCCCAA
>DAOQNB010000753.1:0-1703 GCA_035335845.1 Acidobacteriota bacterium
CGCCGAATCCTCAGCGCCATATCAGGTTTGGTGGCAACCCAGTCGGTGAAGTTCTTCACGCCGGGATGGGTCAGCAGCTTTTCAATCGTGTTGTAGCTGGTCGCCAGTTCGCGTTCGGTCAAATGCGCGTGCAGATTGCGATGGCACGGACTGCAGGTTTGAATCACGCAATGCAGTACTGAATGATCGAAGTCTTTCTTGCGCTTATAGACTTTATGCTTCGCCCGTGGGATCAAATGATGTCTGGTTACACGGCGGACCGTTCGGCCACAGAGTTCGCAGGTGTGTTCGCTACTCGACATAATCCTTCCAATCCGTTTTTAAAGTTACCCTGCTGAAAAAACCTGGATTGTCCCCAGCCCTCAGCCCCAAATCCTCAGCCCGTGCATTGTAAGGTGACGACAAGTGGTGAGAAACCTTTTTTCCCGACGCTCAACCGCTGAGCTTGTGTGCGAGCGCGTCGCACACCCTGGAGTCGAACCAGGCGCCTCCGGGCCCCTATGTAGTTCCTCAGGCATTCGTCACCGAAACATTTTGAATGAAGAATGAAGAATGAAGAATGAAGAATGAACCAATCATTGATAATTCAAATAGCTATCTTCTTCGGAGTCATAGTTCCTAAAACTCCACTTCAACTCAACATCTCTTTATGATTTAAGTTGTCCCCGACCCCACCCTCACCACTGCGGATGATCAGTACTCTGGGAGTAACTGTAACGCATTCTACACCGTACGCTTGTGACCGTACTGGGCCTACGCGGTAATTGGGCGAACCCACGGCCTTAGCCCCGTTAGCCTTCTCTAAATCAGATGAACAGTCTGAGGAGGATTGTTTTGGTACTCGCCTCAATCTACAGTGGTTACCAACGACTTAATTCAACAGCTCTGTTTTCCAGTTTAATTCCTGAATCCGGCAATCCAGTTCACGATAGGCTTTTGAAAGCTCATCCGCCCGTTTTTGAACGTCGCCAACATTGACCGTGCTCACAAATTTGACTTCTGATTTGCTATAAACGTTTTGAGTAATCGAAGCCATCTGGGCGAGATGGCGATAGGCGGTACAGCGTTTCAATAACACATCGCGTTCGCCAAGGACATCAGCCAGGGTCTGGTTGCCTTCAAAGATCGTGACTGAGTTGGTGCGGTTAATCTTTTGGATCAAGCCGGTCATTTCGACAGCCGCTTGCTCAAGTTCACTCAGTAATCCGGTTGGATCTTCCGCCGGAGCGTCGCCAGCCTGAACTTTGGCATTGCGGATAATTCGCTCCTGGAGTTGTTCAAACCGTTTTTGGGCATCGGCCCGCAATACTAATGCTTCAGCCAGTTTCATAATGCGCTCTCTGGTAATTTGGAAGAAAGTGACGACAAGGGGGTGAAGAAACAACCCGCCGAAGCGAGTCTGCTGCTCTACCCACTGAGCTACTGCGCCATCGTGGCGGCGCAGCCCGGACTCGAACCGGGGACCGACAGATTAAATGTAGTTCCTTCAAGCATTCGTCACACATTTCATACATTCGCAATTTCAAAGGGAGGGCCGACAAGAAATCGCAAGAGACGGTCATTGATCAAATGTAGTCCCAGGCAGCATTCGGCCCAAGTTTAGGGTTCGGGGTTCAGGGTTCAGGGTTCAGGATCTCCCAATCCAATTGGCTCTTGTGCTTCAGAGTTGTAACAACAGTACTGAAGCTTGATTTGGGTTGAAC
>DAOQNB010000753.1:1803-3727 GCA_035335845.1 Acidobacteriota bacterium
AACCCTGAACCCTGATTTCAGATTTGCACCTGATTGATGACGCCAACCCAGTGCTCGGCCACCAGTTGGTTTTGAGCAAACAGGCTGATTACATCAAAGACCTGGTCTGAGAAGCCGCCGATGTTAAGGATGTCCTCTGACTCGGCTGCCTGCGTTGTGCCGTATGGTTGAATGTCAATGCACACCATGCGCGCCCGTGGGTTGCGCTGTTTGAACATTGCCCACTCTTTCATTGTCGCTGTTCCACGACCCCGGCTTGCGTCTACCCAGGACTCGTTGTCTGAAACGTAAATCACCAAATCGCCTTTGGCTTTCTGGCTGTTCAGCAACGCCAGTGGCGCGCTGCAGCTTGTTCCGCCACCACCAATTGAGGCCAGTTTTTTGGCGTTAGTCATCACTGAATCACGCCGGTTGATGTCAATATTGACCACGCGGTGCTCAAATGGAATTACTTCCGCTTGAGGATTCTGGCGCAACACGGCGGCTGCGACCAGTGCTGCCACGTCAATACACCGAACCACGCTGGTTGCGCCTGGACGGTAGCCCGTTACCGGTGATGACATCGAACCTGACACGTCAGGCAGGACATACACTTTTCCGCTGAACTCAGGCACGTTGTCGAGGGCAATTTCCATTGCATCCTGCAACGCATCCCGAACCGCGACTGGAACGCTTGAGTCGGCTGACACAAACGCGGTCATCAACTGGTATGGGAACACACGTGACCGTTTGACTGCTTTTGGATCACGCAGCCGGTTGGCAATCAACTCAGTCATTCCTTCCTGAGCGAAAACTCCGTGCCGCGCAAAGGTGTTCAGGTTCATCCGGGTCATCTGCCACGGAGCGTTCCGGGCAATCGCTGTCCACTCAGGTGTTTTCAGCTCCAGAGCCGTCAACATCTGGAACGGAATGTCTGGGACTTCCGCCCGGTATCCGGCTTTGTAGGCTTCGAACAATTTGATGCGGTCCGGCAACAGGTTTTTGTTGATGTCACGACCGATCAGGTAGCCAAACAACGCTTCGCGCTGCTCGTTGCCTGGTTTTGGGTGAACCATTTTCAAAATATCGGCAAACGATGGGCTCTGACCAACTGACGCATCAAAGATCTGATCTTCCGTGCGAGTTTCGAACCACTCGCGTACCATCCGTTTTGGCAATGAACCCAGTGATTTACGACCTGCCACGCCTGACCGCATAATTTGCACAAAGTTGCGGAGCATTTTACCGTTGTCAATTACCCGAGGGAACACACGGGCAAACGCATCGCGGTCTTTGCTTGAAAGCACCGCCATCAACAGCGCCGGCATATCTTTCATAAAACCACGCTCACGGCAGTACACGGCGGTTTTCGCGATGAACTCGGGCTCAATGGTTTTGCACAGTTCCAACACGGTCTCAAGTTGCTGTCCGGCTGACGCATAGAAGGTGTTGTTCAAACAGCCAGTGATGGTGTATTGCGCCAACTGATGTTTGGGGCTGAAACGGTACGCCCGTACGCCCTCGTTATTGACGGCGTTGGTCTGTGGAATCAAGTTGCCAGGAATTGACTGAAACAAGTTTTTGTTTGCCATTGTGATGTTCTCCTTCGGACAAGTTTTCGTTTCATTCCGATGTCTTCCCATAGTGCACAGGGCGTGCCAGGCGTACTAAGATTTCCGAAAATATTTTTTAAATAATTGATAATAAAAGGAATATTTATTATTTGGTTGATGGTTTTGCTTTTTGGTAAGAAATATGGTTTGATCATTCTTCGAAAATTTTCTAGTTAAAGTAGAGAAATAGATATGGCTGCTTTGCAAACAGTCGTAATTGGGTTGCTTGGGCCAACGCTGGATGGCGGGAAAGGTCCGACGCGATGGGAACGCTGGCGGCCAACCGTGGCGGTGTGCCAGCACGAAAACCTGCTGGTCCATCGGTTTGAATT
>DAOQNB010000754.1:0-3724 GCA_035335845.1 Acidobacteriota bacterium
AAAAGGACACCAGGGACAAGGTGAAAGTCGGTTTGGTGGGCGTGACACAGAGACTTTGGTGAATTTTCAGGCCACTCAAAATTGTCCAAGATTCCCTGGTGCCAGCCGGATCCCGAACTGGCCAGCACTGATGTTTGAGCCAGGTGGTGCTCTTTTGGGCAAAATTGAGGTCATTCTTCATTCTTCATTCCCAATTCTTCATTCTTCATTCTTCATTCTTCATTCTCAATTCTTCATTCCCAATTCTTCATTATGTCTGATCCACTTCCTGGTAAATTTCTGACGGCTGAATGGCGCCACCTGCTGATGTTAAATTATGAAATTGACCCGGCAGTCCTGGCACCCTACGTTCCAAAAGGAACGGAAATTGACTTCTGGGATGGCCGCACCTTTGTCAGCCTGGTTGGCTTCATGTTTCTGAAAACCAGAGTTCTGGGGATCCCCATTCCATTTCACCGCAATTTTGAAGAAGTAAATTTACGGTTTTATGTGCGACACAAAGGCCCTGAAGGCTGGCGGCGTGGGGTGGCCTTCATTAAAGAAATTGTGCCGCGCTTTGCCATCGCGGCGGTCGCCCGGGGGGTGTACAACGAAAATTACGTTTCGCTGCCGATGCGACACACGCTAGAACTCGAAGGCGACTGTTTTCCAGCCACTGGTGGCACGGTCGAGTATGGGTGGCAATTTCAAGGCCAGTGGCACTCCATGAAAGCAATCGCCAGCGGTGCCCCAGGCCCGTTACAGGCCGGATCAGAAGCTGAGTTTATTACTGAACACTATTGGGGTTATGCGGCCCAGGTTGATGGCGGCTGTGTGGAATATCGGGTTGAGCACCCGCCCTGGCGAGTTTGGTCGGTTCGTGAGTGGAATCTGGTGTGTGATGCGATGGCGCTGTATGGGCCGGAATTTGGCCAGGTGTTGACCCAACCACCCAGCTCGGCGTTTCTGGCGGCAGGTTCAGAAATAACGGTACGGAAAGGAATCCGGCTGTATTGAAGCTCAGGACGAGCAAAAGTGGGGATTGAACGTGGTAGGACTTGTAAATGAAGTCAAAATGAGGCCATCACAAAAAATAAAGTCACAAGCAAAAACAACTTTCAATACAGCCGGACAAAATGAAGGAATGACAAACTTTCGCGAAATATCCTGCTTACGCGGAGCGAGATGTTATCGTTTTGGTGAGCTGGTGGTGTATCCAGTTTGGGGCTTACGAACTGATCGCCCGTGCTGCAGCACCTCAACTCTGATTTTTTGCCGCCCAAATTTTACTGCCTCAGATTTGGATGGCACGAAAACATCTATTTTATTCCCCCTGATCTTACTGCCAGTATCGGCAACGTGGTAAATGCCGGAATATTTCCCGGCGTGGATCTTCACCACGGACCCTAATGGCAGGACTCGAACATCCGCCGCAATCATTCCACGTTCAGTTGTTTTTCCGGTTGCCGTTCGCCCTTTCAGGCAATAGGCCGTCGCGGTAAAGGCTTCAGCCGGTTGTGGAATTAAGGCATTGGTGTTCAAGTTATTTGAAGAATTGCGGTTTTGGTTGGCAGAAGCGCCAGTGTTTCGGTTGGTGGTTTGAGACGGATTTTTGCTGTTTTTTCCCTGCTTTTGACCAAGTGCGGTCACATAGCCAGAGCCAAGTGCAGCCAGCGCCAAAATCATCACAGCCGAGATAACTCGCGTTACCTTTGATGTGGGAAGTTGGTTTGTTACCCGTGGTTCAAATCGGCCCATTGAAAAACCTCCTTGTCTGCCTTAGCCAATATCCTATATCGGCATAGCATCGTGATCACCATAAGCATGCTTCTTCTACCGATATCGTCAAACCAGGTTGAACTCAACCGGCATACACCATCATTGAACACGGTTTGAAAGCGTGGTTCATCATGTGTATTGAGAGGTTTTATGCTTACAGCTTGAGTGGTCGAATAGGATATATGCGAAAGTCCAGCCATTATAGCAGGTGTGTCAAGTCTTGCTTCTTGGGGTGGTATCGGGAGAGGGGTTTAATTTCCAGCCGAAGTATATTGAAACCAAAAGGATGAGCGCTGATATCAGGCAAGCCAGAATGGCCAGAACATCGCCATGAGCGGCATAAAATGTGAGTCTTTCAGACTCAAAGCCATACCGAAGCGGCCAGACTTTTACCGTCGCTTCTTGCTGCTTTGTCCGGTCAACAACTTCCCCGGTGGCCAGGATAAAAACACTGATCCCGGTGTTGGTCACGCGTACCGTATCGAGTTGATTTTCAACCGCTCGAATCACCAGATGCCGATAGTGCTGCTCTGTACCGTGTGTTTTTCCAAACCAGCCATCATTGGCAATGTTAATCAGTGCCCCAGCCCCTTGTCGGCGAAATGAAGCGTCCAGGTCGGGGAAAACTGCTTCGAAACAGATTGTGGTGCCAAAAGTTTTTCCTCCGAATCGCGTCGGAACAGGACGACTGGCAGGAACGGCATCCAGAGCAAGCGGGGTAAATCCAACCTGCTCAAACAGGCTACGGAGTGGCATATATTCGCCAAAGGGCAGCAAATGGACCTTGGTATATTCACTCGACACGGCACCAGTTGGATCAACCACCGCTGCAATATTGGTAAACTTTCCGCCAGCGGCGCGTCGAACACTGTTAAACAGCACACCTGCCTGTTGCTCGGCAGCCAGATGCTGAATGGCTTTCAGTTCAAAGGATTCAGAATCATTTAAAAGAAAACTCGACTGGGATTCTGGCCACACAATCAACCGGGTCGGAGATGAAACGTGCTTCATTCCCTGCCGGGAAAGATCAACCTGGCGTTGAAACGCCTGGGTAAACTCAGCATCGGAGTCAAATAAAACTGGTACCATTGGCTGGACCGCCACAATGTCAACCTGTTCGCGTGTCTGCCGGAGACGACGGGTTGCCTCCATTGTGTTTCGACCATCAACCCACACCAGACCAATCGCGACCAGAGCACAGATAGTTGCGATCATCGCCTGACGTCGCCCCTGTAATGCCCACCAGCCAAGCGCAGCAAAGGCCACCAGCCCAAAACTCAGACCATAAATCCCGGTAAATCGGGCAAGCTGAATCAGCGTGGGATGCAACGCCAGTGTGTAGCCAAGTGAAATCCACCCCATATCGGCCAGATGAATGCGCAGGTACTCGCCCGCCACCCACATCCAGGGTGCCGCCACCAGTCCCAGCCAGGGCCGGAGCCGGCTGGCAACGGCAACTCCGCCGGCAAACAAACCGGTGAAAAACCCCAGGATGGCTGCAATGACAAGTGTCAATCCATGAGCCGCCAGAACGTGGATTCCGCCATACACAATCATCGAATGCGAAATCCACCAGCACCCTCCGTAATAAACCCCCGTCCCGGCAATCCACCCGCTAAAAAAGCATGGCACCGGTTGGCGGATGACCTGGGCGGCCCCAATTAAGGGCAAGATGGCAATGGCTGCCAGCCACCACATATCAAACGGAGGAAAACTCAAAACCAAAAGGCAGGCGCTCACAACGCCTGCCCCTGAAGCCAGTGCCAGTGGATGGGTAACCAGCCAGTTCCGAATGGTGGACAGTTCAATCATTGTTCAGGGTTTGGGATTTGGGGTTTGAGGTTTGGGATTTGGGGTTTGGGGTTTGGGGTTTGGGGTTCCAGGAAAAGACAAAAAAGACGAAAAGGACATAAAGGACATAAATTTCGAAAACCCGGAACCCGGAACCCGGAACCCGGAACCCGGA
>DAOQNB010000755.1:0-3723 GCA_035335845.1 Acidobacteriota bacterium
CCTGAGCCCTGGTATTTTCAGCCCGAAGTCTTCAGCCCTGGTATTTTCAGCCCAATGTCTTCAACCCTCAGCCCCAAGCCCTCAGCCCTAAAATATGTCAACTCTTACCATGTATCGTGCCATCAGTTTACAAGAACTTGAAATGATTGAAGCCAGTGGGTTTACCCGATTTCCACCCCGGCTACCTGATCAACCGGTGTTGTGTTTGTCGCTGCACTTTGCCCATGCCGAACAACTTGCTCGTGACTGGATTGCCCGATTTTGTGTTCCTCCAGCAGGGTTTGTGACGCAATGCGACGTCGCGCTTGAGTTTCTCAAAAACTACCGGACCGAACCGGTTGACGGCACCGCTTTTCGCGAATACCAGATTCCTTCGGACGATGTATCAAAGTTTAACAATTCAATCGTGGGCCAGATTCGAATTGCGGCTGAGTTCTATGGTGAGTTTCAGGAAGTAGACACCGCTTAATAGCTTTTTCTCAATGATTTGCAAGCTTTAACCAAAAGGTTAAAATGCTTTCCGCATATTTTAGAAGTGAAACTATGAATCCATTGCCTCCACCAGTGAAGCTCAATCCTTACTTTTTCCCTCCTCACCCAGGTGAATCTTCACGTTTAAGGGATTGGATGGATCGCAACGGCCCGTTGATTGTGTGCCTCAGTATTGTTTTGATTTTTTTGGGGGTTTTTCGATTTGCCGAATACAGATGGGAACAAGATGCGCCTCAGCGACAGGCAATCGCCCGCATCCACCAGGAACTATTGCCTGGCATGTCTTTTAAGGAGGCTTCAGCCATTGTCAATAAATACAAAACTCCTGAACTTACAGTTGGGCATGAGCCAAATTTGTTAAGTGTAGCGGCTCCTCTTGAATTTGGAGCTTCGAACTGGGAATTACGGATTATTTTTGAAAATGGCTATGTTTGTGCCGTTCGAATTCGGACCGAAGATGGTCCCATCCCTGGGAACGCGCCACCAGATAAAGAATTAGTTGAGCCCAATCCATCACAAACAGCGCGTTGAGATAGTGGAGATAAGCAGAGCCAGGGGCTGGTGAAGGTGTTGGCAACCGATGGCGAATCAGCCGGCTCTGCGTATTTGGGTATTTCCTGGTTGACACTGTGTCAGATATGCAAATCTGAGGCTGTATGCCACTCGTGAGCGATATTTCTCATGATCAGCGCGTGGTCAAATTCAGCACTTCCAGTTGGGAATTTCGACTTATCTGCAAAGTAACTTGAATAAACCTGTTCAATGTCTAACGGCTCAACTTGCCATTCTCTGGTCTGCAGTCGGAGCCCATCGAGGCGGTTTGCCTCATTGGTGACAGAGTATCCCAGGGAACCGGTTTCAAAGAATCTCGAAGCTTCTGATTTTGACTGAAAGATTGAGGTTTGTGGCAACTCTTTAGAAATAGTTCCCCGCACTTCCACTGCGACGTTCCTATCTGCTGACTTCATTGAGAGTGCTATTTGGTGGCCATGCTCTTCCACCTTGAATTCTGCCAGGTGATGCTCGCCTGGAAAGACCCGACCTCCCAGCAAATGGTTGAGTTGAGAGTCTGTATCGCGGCGAGGAATAAATACACCTTCTTGTGTTAGTCCGTCTTCCTCCCACAGTACTGCGATTCGATGGGCTGCATTTTCACTGCTGAGGCCAACAATCTGAGGAAACATTTTCGGGCGAATCTGTTCAAGGCGAATAAGGCAGATGCCTGCAATTGCCTGTCCCTGATGGAGTTTTGGTTTGAATCTGGATGGCAGTATTTTCTGAATGACCTCTGGATCAACTCGGAAATTGACCAGAATGCGTCTTCGGATAATCCCTTCAATAATCGGCAATCTCATTGTGAATTCACCACTGTGCAAAGATGGAGTCTGGAGCACGCCTGGAAATGAAAACTGTATCAAAAAAAGTTGTCTGGGCAACAAGTAAAAGAGCAAGCCTGTTCGGTAGTATCAGGAGTTGGTGCTGTTGTCAAAAACAAAAAACCGTTTGCGAGTTTTCACTCCGCAAACGGTTTTTTGTTACCCCTTGAACTGATTCAGCTTTGGGCTCAAGGCTTGTGAGCCCAGTTTAATTTTCACTTGATCCGTGATGGATGCTGCCCGAACCGGCAACCTTCTTGACCACGTTGGTTGGGTTGCCATAGTAGGTCACGTCACCTGACCCGGCAATGCGCGTTTCGAGGTCTTTTTCAGCATTGACCACCACATTTCCTGAGCCGGCAACTGACACCTTCGCACTGTCTGAAAACAATTCCTGGGCATCAATATCGCCTGAACCAGCTAAGGACAGGTTGACGGCTTTGGTTGTTCCAGACAATCTGACATCACCCGAACCAGCCAGATTGATGGCAAGTTGCTGGTTATTGACTTCGATTACTTCGACATCGCCGGAGCCAGCCAGGGAGAGGGCTTCAAGATTTGGAACGGTGATGGTCACTTGAATTGGCGTCCGGGTCGAAAATCTCTGGTGGGTGCCGATTTTGAGGGTTGAGCCGTCAACTTCGGAATAAATAAGCGGGAGCAAATTATCATCGGCTTGAATATCAATGCTCTGGTCGCGCTGACAAATAACTTTGACGTCAAAAGCGCCACGTAATTCGATTTTATTAAACGTTGCGACTGACCGGGTTTCGGCTTTGGATGTTCCACTGCCCTTCAGACGGGGACCGATAGCCATGGAAACGGCCCAAACGGCCAGGAACAACACCAGAAGAATCGTCGGAAATAAGCGTTTCATGGGAAGAACCTCTCTTTGATAGCTGAATCTTTTGCTGATTTGAATTGGGAAGATGTGTTTGATGACGTCGCCCCATACGCCCCTCTGAAAAAAAGAGTTCACTGCAATTTACAGATTTTTTACTCAGTACGAGCATATTTTTCCCGGATTTTCACGCATCGTTCCAGCCCATCCCGAAATTCAAGGACCTTGAGTCTCAGATCCGGCTCCAATTGGGTCTCAGCCAGGAATGTTTCAACCACAGTTAAAGCTGACTCGCTGGTCTGGCCTCCGATAAATGCCCCCAGCCAGCGATTGATAAAGAAAATTTTGCGCTTCTTTTTCAGATGTGGAATTTCAGTGAGTGCCATTTTCAGGAAGGACTGGGTGATCTCGGCCTGATCGGGGACATTAAAAAACGACAGGCTGTCTTCGATCCAGCTTTCCGGAAGTGACTGATCCTTGAAATAGGCTTCGAAATACTGCTGCTTATTTTCAACCGTTGGAGTGACCGCTTTGACCGCAAATGCCGCCCGTCGGCCATCATCTGTTATATCAAGCTGGCTTTGTCTGGCAAACCAGGTTGCGGCGTCAGGGTGCTTGCGTTGGATAAGCCTGGCCACGATATCAAACCGGTCACTGGAACTGAGCTTGATTTCAGGAATTGAAACTTTTTCATTGAGCAGATCAATTAGTTTTGCCTGGGCTGACGGGCTCAACGCCAGCCAGGTAAACGCCCGGAAAAATAATATCCGCGTCCCTTTGTGCGAACGGTTCAACATACCTTCTGTCAGCATTTTTTCAACCGGTTCGGCCATCTGCTGGCGTTGGGCCGGAGACAGGTATTTTTCACAGAGGGTAAACGTGCGTCCGAGCAAGGCTGAAATGGTCACTTCATCCTGTTCAATCGGTAGATTGGCCAGAACCAGGTTTAAGTAGTCACGCGGTGCCAGGTCAGCATCCAAAACCGCATCCCAGAGCGCTCCCCAGAGCAACGAC
>DAOQNB010000756.1:0-3721 GCA_035335845.1 Acidobacteriota bacterium
ACCCTGAACCCTGAACCCTGAACCCTGAACCCTGAACCCTGAACCCTGAACCCTACAGACTGACCCACGCGCCTGATTGAATAAATGAAGCCCAGTAAAAGGGGTGCTGCCGTCTGGGTTTTTTGAGGAACTTGAGCTGCACATTGCGCAACGCCTGGGAACGGCCTTCACCAGCTTTGAGTCGGGTGTAATAGTCCACCATCAATTCCCGTGTTGCCTGATCGGAAACCGGCCAGAGGCTTATCATCTGGGCTTCGCTTCCAGCCAGCACCAGTGCCCGTCTGAGACCATACACCCCATCACCATTTTTTACATCGCCGAGCCCGGTATCACAGGCTGAAAGCACGACCAGTTTCGTGCCCCAGAGATTGAGTTGGGCCGCTTCCAGCGCCGTCATCACCCCGTCGTTGTCTTGTGTGCCGCCTTGATTGGCACCAGCGAAAAACAACATTGACCGGAGCAGGGGATTGGCTTGTCGTTCTTTTTCGGGATTGAACCTGGCTTTTTCGATGTTTCGGTCCAGTTGATCGGCAGAAGTCGTTTCCGATGGTTGAGGCGCATCTTCCAGAAAATAGCCATGGGTGGCAATGTGGAGCAGGAGTGGTCGCTTGACGTGTTTCAGGTCTTGTTCGGTTGCTTCAGCTCGTACCTTCAACACTGTGTTCGGAAAGATGGTTTTGAGCTGCTCGCCTTCAACTCGGGTTCCGGCAAGTCGTGCCAGCCGACCAAGCTGGTGACCCAGCATTTGTGGTCCGGTTCCATCCAGATAATCCGGGTCAGTGATCACCAGCGGCGGTTGCTGGCTTTCGTTTTTGACCGCCAGTCGCAGCACGTCACGCCCGCTGGTCAAATAGGTCAGCATGTAGGTTTCGACCAGGAACTTTCCCTGTTCATCCATCAGGGCAGCAAAGGGAATCAAATTCAATACACCGTCAGGGGAGATCAACAGGTGGCGGGTATCTCCGATCAGCGCCCGCACGGGTTTCATGACCAGCCTGTCCAGCGCCTGAGCGGCTGGGACAACGTCTTTGATCTGGTCTGTCCTGGGGGTGCTCACTGCTTTGCGAAAGGCCATCACGGCCTGTTCAATCGGGGCCGCCTCTCCGAGATCTGCCCACCTGATTGTCCCCGCGTGGTCCAGTGTGTAGACCGCCATCCGCAATGTTCCAAATTGAAATGTTTTGGGGGTATAGGATTTGTACGTGGTAAATTCAATCAGCACTCCATCAGACGGAAGTTGTTTCTGAATGTTCTCCAGGGTAATTGGCGTTACCTGGGTTTTGAATTCAGTGCTTTTGGTGCTGATTTCAGCTTCCAGCCTGTCTTTTTGGGTTTCCAATTCTTTGACATAAGCCAGATGCTCTTCGGGTGTTTGTTTGTCAGGACCACGCAACGTCAGTGCCGAAATTTGACCAGCCAGGTTAGCATAATTCTCCAGAAGCTGTTGAATCTCAGGTGTTTGCTGTTGCCGCAGGGTTTCGATAGCCGTCGTCATGGCATCCAGTGCCCGCCCTTTGCGACGCAACAGCGCCGTCAAGGCTGCCTGTCTGGCCTCACGCGATTGGGGCGCCGATTGAAGATGCAGCGCCAGGATTACATCGGTGTAACTGCTCGTTTGTTTGAGATAGAGGACTTTCTGCTGTTCAGAACCTGCTACCAGGTTGCGCTTCAAATCCGATTCGCTGGCATCATTGGCTCGAATCTGACATTGAATGGCCTGTGGCAAATTACCTGCGGCGTAAAACATATTTGCTAAATTGTTGAGCGTTACCGCAACCTGTGAGTGGTCAGGTCCCAGCGTTTTTTCACGGATGGCCAGCGCCCGCCGGTAAAGTGATTCGGCTTTCTGGTAATTCCCCAGGCTGCTGAAGAGATTTGCCAGATTGGTGAGGTTACTGGCCGTTACCGGATGGTCAGCTCCCCACACTTTCTCCCGGATCGCCAGGGCCCGCTGGTAGAGTGGTTCGGCCCGTTGATAGTCTCCTGTGGTCCAATACAAATTCGCCAGATCATTAAGCACGTCAGCGACTTCCGGATGATCAGGCCCCAGCGCTTTTTCCCGGATGGCCAGCGCCCGCTGGTAGAGTGGTTCGGCGCGTTGATAGTCTTCCCTGGCCCAGTAGAGGTTAGCCAGATTGTTGAGGCTGCCTGCTGTCTCCGGGTGTTCAGCGCCCAGCACTTTCTCCCGAATGGCCAGCGCCCGCTGATGAAGCGGCTCGGCTCGTTGCAAATCGCCTTTGGTGGTGTACAGGGTGGCCAGGCTGTGGAGGCTGAACGCGGTATCCGGGTGGTCAGGCCCCAGGGTTTTTTCCCGGATGGCCAGCGCCCGCTGGAGGTATTGTTCCGCTTGCTGGTAGTTGCCCTGATCCCACGAGAGTTTGCCCAGGTTGTTGAGGCACGCGGTGAGCTTTGGATGGTCAGGGCCCAGCGATTTCTCATAGATGGCCAGCGCCCGATGGTACAAAGATTGGGCCCGCTGATAGTCCCCTTTTTCATTGTAGAGAAGTGCTAAATTGGTGAGACTGTTGGCCACATCCAGGTGATTGGCTCCCAGCGCTTTCTCCCGGATAGCCAGCCCTTCCTGGTACAGCGGCTCGGCTTTTTTGTAGTTGCCTTTTTCCAGGTAGAGATTGGCCAACCCTGTGAGGCTGGTGGCGACACTTGGGTGGTCAACGCCGAGTACTTTCTTCTTGATGGCCAGTGCCCGCTGATAGAGTGGTTCGGCTCGCTGGTAGTCACCTGTGTTTCGGTAGAGGTTCCCTAAATTGTTGAGGGTGATAGACACATCCAGGTGTTCAGTGCCCAGTGATTTCTCCTGGATAGCCAGCGCCTGCTGATAGTGTGATTCGGCTTTTTGAAAGTCACCTGTCGCCTGATAAACCAGCCCCAGATTATGGAGGCTGGTTGCAACATCTGGATGAGCTGGACCAAAACTTTTCTCCTGAATGGCCAGGGCTCGCTGATAGAGTGTTTCAGCCTTCTGAAATTCGGCTTTGGCACGATGGAAATTGGCCAGCAGGTTGAGCCTGGTTGCCAGCAGCGTATGCTCTGGGCCAAAGATTTTTTCGCTCTGTTCCACCGCTTGCCGGGCCAGGACGATACCTTGATCATATTTTCCAGCGCGATACAGGTTTTTCGCCTCAGCATCGAGTTTCTCAATTTCAAGCTGAGCCCGCTCCTGGTCCGTCGCTGGTTTGACTGTCTGGGAGTTGGGAAGGCGACCGATGGAACCCAGACCTGTGATGACGATCAGGACCAAGGTATAAGACAGCGTCACCTGAAACGGCAAGCATTTCATGGGGTAAATTCCTTTCAAATTCAAATCAAAACTGAGGTT
Organism: Acidobacteriota bacterium; assembly: GCA_035335845.1. GTDB lineage: Bacteria > Acidobacteriota > Blastocatellia > Chloracidobacteriales > Chloracidobacteriaceae > JACQXX01. The sequence goes on from DAOQNB010000756.1 coordinate 3,338, forward strand.
AAGCAAAAGGATGACGACTGGTCGAAGGCAACTTGGAATGTCAAGGTTTATGGTTGCCAAGTTTATCACCCAACGTTTGCCCGCGTAACACCAGATTTTGAATTGATTGTGCTCACAAAGCCGTTCATCGGCGAACAATCGCCGTCCCAATTTCGCACGTCCCTCAGACCAATCATTCCAGAATTCAGAATGTAACTCATTGAAAATACAGTGGAATCTCAAACAACGACTCTGGCACATCAATTGAGTTGCACAAACGGATCCGGTTTCAATCTTTGGCCTAAGGAGAGACTTGCTTATGGATTCGCTGGTTCGGGATGTGCGTTTTGGGGTGCGATTGCTCTTGAAAAGCCCGGTGTTTACGCTGGTGGCGGTGCTGGCACT
>DAOQNB010000757.1:0-3720 GCA_035335845.1 Acidobacteriota bacterium
GATTTTGAATTTGGCGGAAATCAGAGGATGCACCGACAGCATAGCCTGTCTTTGAATCAAAGTGCCAGAGTTGTTATGTGGGATAGGACAAGTGGGGGTTCCGGGTTCCGGGAAATCAAAGGACAAAAAGGACAAAAAGGACGAAAAAAATAGAAAGGCAACGTTGAGTCGTGCTTCGAAAACCCGGAACCCGGAACCCGGAACTCTAATCTCTCCTCACCCCAGCTAAATTGGCCCACTCACCAGACAGGATAAATGACGCCCAGTAGAACGGATGGCGCCGTTTAGGGTCATTGAGCATTTTGAGTTGAACGTTACGCAAGGCATCGCTGCGGCCTTCACCAGCTTTGAGCCAGGTATAGTATTCAACCATCAATTCCCGCGTGGCCCGATCTGAAACGGACCAGAGGCTCATCATTTGGGATTCGCTGCCGGCCAGAACCAGCGCCCGGCGAAGGCCATACACGCCATCACCGGTTTTGGCTTCGCCAACACCGGTTTCACAAGCCGAGAGGACAACCAGTTTGGTGCCCCACAGGTCAAGTTGGGCGGCTTCGAGGGCGGTCAACGTACCGTCGTTTTGATCATTTCCATCGTGGTTGGCGCCAGCAAAAAACAGCCAGGAGCGCAGGAGTGGATTTTCCAGCTTGAGTTGTTCAACATTTACCTGGGGTTCGACCGGTACCAATGAGCGCTGTGCTATCTGAGGAAGTTGGGGTTGGGGTTTATCTTCCAAAAAACGCCCATGGGTGGCAATGTGGAGGATTTCAGGTCGCTGCACACCTTTGAGTGCTTGTTTCGTTGCTTCAGCCTGCATTTTTAGATTGGCATCTGGAAAGAGATTTTTTAAGGATATTCCTTCAAGTTTGGTTCCAACCAACCGGATTAATGGAACATATTGTTTGCCGGCCAGCACCGGGCCTTTGCCGGTTGAGTAATCCGGGTCGGCCATAATCAGTGGTGGATTGTGGTTTTCGATTTTGACAGCCAGTCGCAACAGATCCCGACCACTGGTCAAATGGGTGATCCGGTAGTTTTCAACCAGGAATTTCCCCTTTTCATCCATCAGGGCCGCAAATGGAAGCCGGCTCAAGTTGCTGTCTGGTGAAATCAGCAGATGCCTGGCTTTCCCAATCAGGGCACGGACAGGCTTCATGATCAATTGATCCAGAATCTGGGACGCAGGCTTGATTTCGGTTTCCAGATTGGCTGTGGGGGTACTTATTACCTTGTGGAAGTTGGCCAGGTGCTGATCAATCAGGCTTGCCTCTCCCAAATCAGCAGCCATGATTTTTCCGGTCTGATCGAGTGTGTACACCGCATACCGGGGGCCAGTGTAAGTATCAGTTTTGGCGTTGTATACCGGATACAGGACGAATTCCACCAGGACGGCATCCACCGGAATCTGCTTTTGTACCTCAGTCAGCGTAATTGGGGTAAATTGAGCTTGAAATTCCCGGCTTTGCTGACTGATTTCGGCTTCCATCTTTTCCTTTTGTTCTTCGAGCAACCGCAGAATAGCCAGATGTTCTTGTAGTTTCATTTGGCCAGGGCCGCGCAATGTCAGCACCGAGAGTTGCCCGACAAGGCTGGTATAGTCATTCAGTAGTTTTTGCGTCTCGGGTTTTTGTTGACGGCGCAAGGTTTCAACGGCTGAGGCCAGCGCATCCAGGGTGCGCCCTTTCCGACGCAACAAAAAGGTCAAAGCCGTTTGTCGGGCAACTGGATTCTGGGGAGCTACCTGCAAGCTGAGTGAAATACTTTGGTCGGTAAATTTCTTAGTCTGCACCAGATAGAGCAATTTTTGCCGCTCAGAGCCGGAGATGAGGTTTCGCAGTAAATCCCGTTCGCTGGCTTCATTGGTACGCACCGCGTAGCCGATAGCCTGATCAATATCGCCTTTTGCCTGGTAGAGCACAGCCAGGTTGTTGAGGTTGGTCAGGACATTTTGGTGATCTGGGCCGAGCGCCTGTTCCCAGATGACCAGGGCCCGCTGAAGGAGTGCTTCGGCTTGTTTGTCGTCACCCTTGATACGGGAGAGCACAGCCAGGTTGTTGAGGCAAAGGGCAATGCCTGGGTGATTGGGACCGAGCTTCTTCTCACGGATGGCCAGGGCCCGTTTCAACAGGAGTTCAGCCTGGGTATAGTCGCCTTTAGCTTGATAGACCAGACCCAGATTGTTAAGACTGGAGGCGACATCCGGGTGGTCAGGGCCAAACACTTTTTCCCAAATGGCTTGTGCTCGTTGGAGGAGCAGCTCGGCCTGTACATAGTCGCCATGGCTCCTATAAAGATTACCCAGGTTGTTGAGGATCTGTGCGACATCCGGATGGTCAGGACCAAACACTTTTTCCCGGATGGTCAGGACCTGTTGACTGTACACTTCCGCCTGTTTGAAGTCACCTTTTGAGTAGTACAACATAGCCAGGTTGTTGAGAGTATTGGCCATTTCTGGATGGACTGGATCGAGCACCTTCTCCTTAATGGCCAGGGCACGCTGGAAGAGTGACTCAGCCTTGATAAAATCACCCTGGGCGTAGTAAAGCGCCCCCAGGTTGTTCAGACTGACAGCAATCTCTGGGTGGCTGGGGCCGAGCAACTTCTCATAGATGGCCAGGGCACGCTGGTAGACTGACTCGGCACGCAGATAGTCGCCTTTGGCGTAGTAGAGGACACCCAGGTTGCTGAGAATGGAAGCGCTCTCCTGGCTTTCAATTCCCAATATTTTTTCCCTGATTGAGAGCACTCGCAGATAGAGTGATTCGGCCTGGGGATAATCCTGTTTCACATAGTTGATAACCGCCAGGGTGTTGAGGCTATCAGAGACATCCAGGTTGATTGGACCCAATTGCTTCTCTCGAATTGCCAGGGATCTCAGCGCAAACTGTTCGGCGCGGGGATAGTCGGCTTTGTTCAGCAGAACTATGGCTACGGTTCTGCAGGTGGTTGCCACCAGAAGATGCTCCATACCAAAGATTTTCTCACTTTTTTCCAGGGCCTGTTGAGCCAGTGGCAACGCCTGATCATATTTTCCAGCCAGGCGAAGCCGATCAGCCTGGGTATTGAGCCGTTCAACCTCATTCCTGGCCCGGTCCTCTTCAGTGGCGGGTCTGACACCCTCTGACCTCAGTTCGTATTTCCCAGCGGGCGCCGCCTTTTCCAACGATTCAATTTCCAGTGTGTAGGTACCATCCGTTTCGACAATGTAGGAAAGCGGCTCTGGGCCTTGCGTACCGTTGGGGCTGTCAATTTCCTGAAGGGTTTTTTCACCCTGTCCACGTAATCGCACCACGACATCAATGCCGCGTTGTTCAACCACCAGCTTCAGAAAATCATTGGCGTTGAGCTTGAGTGGATAGGTGTGTTTTTCACCGCCTTTCAATTCCCGTTCGATAGGCGTCTGAAAATCAACCGGCGCCGACCTGGTGTTGGATTGAGTTGGGAATTGATAAACAACACTATTCGTTAGCAGAAGACCAATGAAAAAAAGAGAAATCGGGGTGGAAAAGCAGCCTGGCATAGGGGGGAATCTCCTTTGGGAATGGTCTTGATTTGGGTTCCGGAAAATCAAAAGACACAAAGGATCAACAGGACACAAAGGACGAAAAGGACCAACAGGACATAAATTCGAAGACCCGGAAGCGCGGAACCCGAATTATCTCCATTCGCCCTGCAGTTGAAACGCCGCCCAGTAGGTTGGCGAGTTCCAGCGCTTGCTTT
>DAOQNB010000758.1:0-3716 GCA_035335845.1 Acidobacteriota bacterium
GGGCGCCATCCTTTCATTGGGATTCCTTTTCAGGTTGTCAGGCTGGTAGAGAGGAAAATACAATGAACTATTGTCTTTTTCTAAACCCTGAACCTTAAACCCCGAAACCCCGAAACCCTACTCATGACCACTTCTTCATCATCCCAACGTTGTTCGCTCCAAATTCAATTGTTTGGCCAATGCCGTGCGCTGGTGGGGGCTTCTGAAGTCACGCTTCAGGTTGCACTTCCGGGCACGGCAGCCTTAGTTTTGGACTCACTTTTTACCCATCACGAAATTCTGCGCCCGTATGCTGGAAAGCTGCTGGTGGCAGTCAACGAAGCCTATGCCTTACCCACTCAGGTGATTCAGCCTGGGGATGAGGTCGCGGTCTTTCCACCAGTATCCGGCGGGGAACCCGTTCAGGAGTTGACGGGAGACGCCTATTTTGTCCAGGTCACGGCCACGCCAATTGATTCAGACGCCATGGTCAGGCGATTGCTACGCGGCGAAGACGGTGCCGTGGTGACATTTGACGGGGTTGTCCGCAACAACACCAAAGGCCGCCGGACGCTCTATCTGGAATATGAAGGCTATACCAGCATGGCGCTCAAAACCATGCAGCAGGTGGCTCAGGAAGCATTGAACCAGTGGCCAATTGATCGGATTGGGATTGTGCATCGGGTAGGGCGGCTTGAGATTGGGGAGTCAAGCGTGGTGATTGTGGTGACATCTGCCCACCGCAAAGATGCCTTTGATGCCTGTCGGTTTGGGATTGATCGGGTGAAGCAAATCGTGCCGATCTGGAAACGTGAGTTTTTTGAAGATGGTGATGTGTGGGTTGAGGGACAACGCCCACCGGAATTGGGGTAGGGAACGGGGGCGCCGGTCATAAAACCATCACCCCCCAATGATTATCCGAGATGCAGGTCTTCCAGGATTTCCTGTCGGCTGTATCCTCGTTGTTTAAGCTGTTTTGCCCAGGTCAGGTCTTTGAGAATGCGGACCGGATCGAGCGTTGGATACTGCTCGGTAATCTCCTTCAAGGCTTCTTCTGGCGGGCGCTGACGAATTGCTTGAACGACAGCGTTCAAATAGGCCAAATCAGTTGATGCAGGCACCGGACCTGTTCCTCCTCATTTTTTCTTGAACAACGCGTCAAAGGCTTTGCGTGAATCGCTTGACGTCGGACCACTCCGGGTCGTCAAGGCAATTTTGGTGTTGGCTTCAAAATATTCACAGAAATTGGCCGCGGCTTTGTCTTTCTCAGGTTCAGCAATCGGTTCCCGGCACTGATTGGGTGCCGAGGTATCAAAGAAACGACAATTCCGACAACAATGCAGGTCGGCGCCACATTCGGTGCATTCAGCGGTTCGTCCGACGCGACCGAGGATGCGGACGTCACGGCCACAGGAATGACAAATCATATCCTCCGGTTCCTCCGTGGTTTAAGCTTTCGCGGATGCAGGCTGGGTACTCACCCGGAATTTGGTTTCTTTCGCAGGTAGCAACGCACGAATGACACCAACGCCAATCACCAGTGCTACCTGAAAGGGAAGCAAGAGATAGGAAATCAATTGAATACACTTTTGGGCCATAAAACCGCTTGATTGCTAATCCGTTGACCTTCTCTTGGTCAGGTATTGGTTGCTGGAAATTGAAGTACTGATGAGTGGTGAACTTCAATGAGCAAAGTTTATCGGAAGAGGAAAGTGGTTTGGATTCGAACAACCCCAGGGTGAATGTAGATGACTACAGGTCGCTGCATACCATGAGTCTGACGAATAAAAAGTCACTTCATCACTATATTTAGGAATTGACCAGATCGAAATCATTCCGTCCTGGCTGCCAGTTACAAGTATCGGATCATTTTTGGAAAAGGCAATACAGGTAAGGTTCTGGGTGCTGGGTTGGTTGATCTCAGGCAGCACCATATTCCCACTAAAAAGATCAATCAATCCCAATCCTTGATCTCCGGTGACCGCCAACCATTGGCCAAAAGGTGACAGCCCAACTGCCTGAATTGACTGAAAGGGAGTTCCCCACTGTCGGATCTCAGTAAATGTCTCTTTATCGTATAATTTGACTATCCCGCTCTGGTTTCCAAGTGCGTACCGATCAGATAGCGCTGACCAGGTGATGCAGGTTGCAGTACTGTCAAATGGATGGAGACGGCTTTCACGACCATTCAGCGTTGCCCAGCTTCGTAATGGCGCCCCACCGTACACCATCGCTGACGGGTCGTCTGACACTGTGTATTGCAGTGCTCCACCCTCAATTCCAATTTCAGGTAAGGGCTGGGATTGAAGCTGAATTTCTCCGGTTTTCAGGTTAAAGGTGGTGATATGGCCGTTTTGGGTGAGGGCTGCAAGGATGGGTTTATTCAGAGAAAAATCCAGTGAGAGTACTTTTCCACCAAGGTAGTTTTTCCATACCAGGCGCTTAGAGCGTTTTTCCCACAAACAGACATAACCGTTGATGTCCCCTGAGACTACAAAGCGGCTATCTGGAGAAATTGAGACCGCCGTAAGCTGGGCGCTCAGCTTGTTTGGATGAGAACAGGCTGGAATTTCTGAATGGGTAGCCCGCCGAAGTGGAAGTTGACCGAGGCCGACGCCAATGGTGAAGGCAATCAGAAAGGCTAGAGCCGAGTACAGGCGTGTCTTAAGCATAGCGTACTCCCCCCTTCAATGGCTGAAGAAACCGGCAACAAATTGGTAAGGTCAATGGTGGTTTGAGAAAAAGGTCGAAAATCGCGGCAGGCAATTTTCTTCGGCGGGGTATCTTAAACGTTTTCGAGTAAAAGCGCGATACCTAAACCACCACTGACGCACAAAGTTGCAAGGCCACGCCGCATCTGACGTCGCTTCATTTCGTGGAGCAACGTGACCACAATCCGCGTCCCCGTACACCCGATTGGATGACCAAGGGCAATTGCGCCACCGTTCACATTGAGCCGTTCGGGATCCAGGCCCAGTTCACGGTCACAGGCAATGACTTGAGCGGCAAATGCTTCATTGAGTTCGATTAAATCAATGTCATCCAGGGAGAGTTGCTGGCGGTCAAGCAGTTTTTTGGTTGCCGGAACCGGCCCAAGCCCCATCACATTTGGATCAAGTCCAACCGTGGCGTATCCGACGACACGCGCCAGCGGGGAAATATGATGCGTGGTGACAGCTTCTTCGGAAAGCACAACAACGGCTGCCGCGCCATCGGTAATACCGCTTGAATTACCTGCTGCAACTGTGCCGGTTTTGGAAAAGACTGGCGGGAGTTTGGCGAGGTCTTCGATTTTCATTCCAGCGCGTGGATGTTCATCCCGGTCAAGGGTTTGGATTCGGCCACGGGAATCGGTGCGTGAAAGCGTCATTCGTTCAGCGGCAAAATATCCGGCGGTTTCAGCCGCTTCAGCCCGCTGATGTGAGCGCAGTGCAAATTCATCCTGTTCCCGACGGGAGATTCCATACTGGACAGCCAGTGTTTCGGCGGTTTCACCCATAATTTTTCCGGACAGCGGGCACAAAAAGCCGTCGCGGTACATGCCATCAACCAGTTGCGTATGGCCAAGGCGGGCGCCCCACCGGGCACCTTCAGCAAAGTAGGGAACCCGGCTCATTGATTCAGTTCCCCCGGCCACGACCACATCGGCCTGTCCAAGCTGGATTTCCTGAATGGCGAGCAAGATGCTTTTCAATCCCGAAGCACACGCCTGATTGACGGTGTAGGCCGGGACCGTT